>JAGGWH010000027.1 GCA_021157585.1 Bacteroidales bacterium
ACCCAAAACATAGTTGTTGGAGACCCTACCATTGGCACAGTAAATAGTATTATTGCACCCATAATATGAAAAGACCCTAATAATTTCTCTGCATTAATCCATCTATCAGCAATTATTCCTGCCAATGCAGGCATAAATAGCGAAGCTATTCCCATAGTTGAAAAGATTGCTCCAAACTCTGCTCCAGACCATTGTTTGGTCTGAAACCAATATCCGCCTATTGTTATTAACCAAGCTCCCCAAATAAAAAATTGGAGAAAGTTCATTAGTATAAGTCGTGATTTAATTCCCATAGTCTATGTTGTTATTGATATTAATATGTTTAATTTTGAAAAAAATAAAGGCAAATATAAACTAATTTCAATGAATTGTATTGCAATAGCTTGCTTGTTAATATTTTTGAACATGCTTATTAATCCATTTTCAATCGTAAAAAAACTATAACCATTATGCAACAATACCTCGATTTATTAACACGGGTTTTAGACGAAGGAGCACAAAAAGGCGACCGCACAGGAACGGGTACTAAAAGTGTTTTCGGTCATCAGATGCGTTTTGATTTAAGTAAAGGCTTCCCTGTATTAACAACTAAAAAGCTACATTTACGCTCTATTATTCATGAGTTACTTTGGTTTTTACAAGGCAATACCAACGTGAAATATTTGCAAGAAAACAACGTACGCATTTGGAATGAATGGGCAGATGAAAATGGAGAGTTGGGACCTATTTACGGCTATCAATGGCGATCTTGGCCCGGGCAAAACGGAGAACATATCGATCAAATAAGCCAAATTATCGATTCAATAAAAAATAATCCCAATTCCAGACGACATATAGTGAATGCTTGGAATGTAAGCGAAATTAAAAATATGGCATTACCTCCTTGCCATATCTTATTTCAGTTTTATGTTGCCGACGGAAAATTATCCTGTCAACTGTATCAGCGAAGTGCTGATATTTTCCTTGGAGTACCTTTTAACATTGCTTCATACGCTTTACTCACCATGATGGTTGCTCAGGTAACCGGATTAAAACCGGGAGAATTTGTTCATACTTTAGGCGATGCTCATATTTACTTAAATCATTTGAATCAAGTAAAACTTCAGCTGACGCGAAACACTTTTGATTTACCTCAAATGCACATTAACCCTGAAATAAAGTCGATTTTTGATTTTAAATACGAAGATTTTGAATTAAAGAATTATAAAGCACACCCTTCTATTAAAGGCGAAATATCGGTTTAATATTTTTACTCCTCAAGTTTTAACAATTCATCATAAGGATTACCTTCTATTCCTAACATTTGTGTAAATGCAGCTTCGGTTGACAATCCTTGATGCTTCAGCTTAATAATCTCAGACCTAAATTCTGGTCCTTTTTCTTGTAGAATTTTATATTCGATGAGCATATGCCGATATGCATTTTGTTTATCGGAAGGTATATTCTGTCCGAAAATCTCTACAATAAATCTTACGGTCTCAAATTTCGCAACGGTCGACTTAATTCCTTGATGAACTTTTGTTTTTATTTCGAATCTGTTTTTATCTACAAACAACTTGTACAAAACATCTGAAAACTCATCATTATTCTCACATTCACAGACAATATCTAAATCGCTATTTGGTAAATCAATTCCTAATGGAATTGTTCCGGATAGAATTGGATTATAAACTTTCAGCTTTTCAAATATTTGCAATTCTTTTAATTCGATATAAGCTTCTTTTTGCCGGCTATTTCCGAATTTCAAATAATCAATATTTTTAAAGTTTATCATTATTTACTAACTCCTTTAAAACTATTTAATAAAAACCGATATAAAATAATTTTATACTTTATCTACCAGTACGAGTATCTGACAAATGGATAAGCTTTTCTGTAATAATTCCTTGAAATATTGACATTACCGCCATAACCACCAACAACGTAATGGAATAAACCCAGTCAAAATATAACAAAAGTACGGGCAACCATTGTAATTTTATTCCTCTGTTATAAAGAAATACAACAAGAAACTTATCCTTAACACCTCTCGACTGTAAATCCTTCAAAAGCGGATACCAAGCGTAAATGGAACCCATCGAAATAATCCCTGCCAATACTGAGATTATCCAACCTTTAATACCGGCATCCTCCCCCATATATTTTTGTATTCCTTTATTATCGATAAACAGATTTGCCAAAAACATTATAGTATAAACAAGAATAAAAACAGGAGCAATTTGTACAAGTAGACTATAAAATGAATTTAAAATAGGTGTCATTTTTTCGGGAGCAAAGAAATATACCGAAATATATACTCCCAATACTACTAGTGGGAAATACCATTTTGCAAGTCCTTGCTTTGGCTTTTTACTTTTCTTATGTTCTTCTATTTTCAAATCCATTTTACAAAACGCCAACAATAAATACAGTAATAATGGCGGTAACAATAGCCATAAAGAAAGCACTAATATTCCTATAAATTGCAAATCTCTTACCAAGAGCTTTTGCCTCAATAGGCGATTGAATTATTCCTACAGTTACCCAAGCCACCATAAAAGCAGTTACAGCAACTAAACTAACACCGTTACTTAAAAATTCACTCCCAAGAACATAAGCTGTTATAGGATTTCCAAGCATCAAACTCCCAATAAAATCACCTAACAAAGAATCTAATAATAGATTACCCGTAAACAGATTAGTAAAAAAAGAAGTTGGAATTAAAACGGTAATAATACTCACCAACAATAAGACACCAAGAATTATAGGAATAATACCCATAATTCCATTTAGTGCCGCTTTATTAGATTTTTTAATTTTTTTTATATTCATCCGTCAAAAAACTATTCAAAGTACATGTCTTTTCAATCTCGCTTTTTCAATAAACCTTTTAAAAAATTATTTTCTGCTTGCTTTCAAATCTTCTATTACTTGCATAGCCTCATAGATATAAATATCTTTTACTATAGCTTTATGCCATTCTTTATTAATTTCCATACGAGTAGAATCTGACTGAATGTAAGCATTATCAACATCAAAGTTTTGTACATCAATAGCTAATTCATCTTTACCTAATTCCTCAAATTTTTTCAAGTTCTCTTCTTCAAGATACTTCATTTTTGAGAACACATCAAAATTCAAAGGTTCGAGAGTTTCTTCATTTTCCTTCTTTACCAGTCTTGCTCTTTCATCCAAAAGGGTGAAAGGTTCTGAATTAGCAATACGGGCTTTACTTTTTTCTACAATTGATGAATAATTCGGGATATAATTATATGTTGGTGTATAATTCACGGCTTTAATCTCATCCCAGGGCATAGCCGATTCTTCTTCTTTTTCGCCAAAATCTATATAGCTGTATATATCAGGAAGAATAATTTCAGGAACTACACCTTTTTTCTGTGTTGCTCCACCATTGATGCGATAAAATTTTTGCATAGTAAATTTAAGCGACCCGAATTTCTTATACATATTATAACGTGCTGGCATTATTCTATCCAAATCGGTAAAACGCTGTACTGTTCCTTTTCCGTAAGTAGATTTTGTTCCAACAATAATTGCTCTTTTATAGTCTTGCATTGCAGCAGCTAATATTTCTGATGCAGAAGCGCTAAAGGAATTTACCAAGATAACAAGGTTACCGTCAAAGTATATTTTAGTATCATTATCACTTAAAACCTGCACTTTCCCATTACCACTTCTCACCTGTACAACAGGACCGTTTTGAATAAACAAACCTGCAATATCCACAGCATCCATTAAACTTCCACCGCCATTATTTCGCATATCCAAAATAATATTTTCAATACCTTCAGCATTAATTTTAGCAATTTCCTTTTTCATATCTTTACTGCTTTTACGCCCTAAGGGATCATTAAAATTGGCATAAAAAGAAGGTAAATTTATATAAGCTATACGCATTCCATCATCGGCTTTATCTCTAATAATTGCCGACTTAGCGTAGGTTTCTTCACGAATTACTTTATCACGGATAATAGGAACCAAAAGTACTTGTCCATCAGGTTTACGAATTGTTAAACGAACTTCGGTTCCTTTTGGACCTCGAATTAATTTTACCGCATCGTCTAATCTCATATCATAAACATCTACCGGCTCTTTATCAGCCTGGCCAACTTTCATAATCAAATCTTCAGATTTCAGGTCGCCTTGTTTCCAGGCAGGACTCCCCGGAACAACTTCAACAACTCGAACATATCCGTCTTTAGTAGAAAGTGTAGCTCCAATTCCTTCAACAGTACCAGAAAACCGTATATCAAAATCTTCTTTTAACTTAGGAGGAAAATAGCTGGTATGCGGGTCATATATAGCAGTCAAAGAATTTATATATGTACTTATCTTATCTGTATTATTAGATTGATCTATCATACGATGAAACCACTCATTATGCCTTTTAAGAATGCTTGCTCTTGCTTCTTTTTCAAGAGTTTCAAAAGATTTTATAGTAACTGTATCACTTTTTAACGCAGCTTTTTCTTGTAACTTTTGTGCTCCGTATATCTGACTAATAACTTGATATTTTAACGCTTGTCGCCAAGAATCTTTTAATTCGATAAGAGATTTAGAATATGGCAATTTATCAGTATCCATCTCTATTTTCTCGTTTATAGTGTAATCGAAAGGTTTTTCCAAAAGCTCTCTGTAAATCTGCTGAACCTCTCTACTTCTTTTCTCAATAAGTTCTACACTCAAATTAAAGAAATCTAATCTATCGGATAAAATCTGATCATCTAAATCAAGGCGATAATTATTGAGCAAATCAATATCTTCCTGTAACAAAAACTTCTTTGTTCTATCTATAGCTTGAATATATTCATCAAAAAAATCTACCGATAAAGAGTCGTCTATTTTTCGGGGGTGATAATGAGCATTTTGTAAGGTAGCTATAATTGCATCACTTAGTAATTTATTTTTCTGATTTTCAAATTTCTTCTGCTCTACTACTTCTTCTACAGTTTGTTGTGCCGAGGCAAAAGAAGTGATTACCCAAAAAAGTAAGCTGAAAAAGTACATAGTTTTATTTATTCGCATATGAGTACAAATTAAGATTAATTAGATACGGTTCTACTCCGCATCAAAATTAGAAAATTAAATAGCAACGAGCTCTGTTTGGCTGTTAATTATTGTTAAGCTGAGACTTAGCATTTATTGCAATTTGAGATATTTGAATAAATGATCTATTGTCGTATAGAGCAATTATCCATAATTTAAAAATAAAGGACTCTACAAAAACCCGATTTTATATAAAAAAAGCCCGAATTAATCGGACTTTTTAATATATAATTTTTAGGTATCTATATTGGCATATTTTGCATTTTGCTCAATAAATTCCCTTCGTGGTGGAACATCATCTCCCATCAACATAGAAAATACATGATCTACTTCGGGTTCATTCATTATAGTTACCTGTCGAAGTGTTCTCAATTCGGGGTTCATGGTTGTAGTCCATAATTGCTCTGCATTCATCTCTCCAAGACCTTTATATCGTTGAACATGAACACCTTTACCATCTCTGGACAACTGTAAGGATAATCTATCACGTTGATCATCGTCCCAAGCATAATGCTCTTCTTTTCCCTTTTTCACCAAATAAAATGGCGGAGTAGCAATATAAACATAACCTTGTTCAATTAACGGTTTCATATAACGAAAGAAGAAAGTTAGGATTAGTGTAGCAATATGGCTACCGTCTACATCGGCATCCGTCATAATTATAATTTTATGATAGCGTAATTTTGTTAGATTTAAAGCCTTACTATCTTCCTCTGTTCCCACACTAACACCTAATGCAGTAAACATATTTCTAATTTCTTCACTTTCAAAAATTTTATGTGGCATTGCTTTTTCCACATTCAAAATTTTACCTCTTAGAGGAAGTATCGCTTGTATCATACGATCGCGACCTTGCTTAGCTGTTCCACCGGCCGAATCACCTTCCACTAAGAATATTTCGGATAAGGCAGGATCTGTTTCTGAGCAATCGGCCAATTTACCAGGTAATCCTGATCCTGATAAAACATTTTTACGCTGTACTAATTCTCTGGCTTTTCTTGCAGCATGACGTGCTGTTGCAGCAAGAATTACTTTGTTTACAATAATCCTGGCTTCTTTAGGGTTTTCCTCTAAAAAAATCGATAATGCTTCGCTAACCATTTGGTCAACAGCACCCATTACTTCAGAGTTTCCAAGCTTTGTCTTTGTTTGTCCTTCAAATTGCGGCTCTTGTACTTTTACAGAAAGAACAGCCGTTAATCCTTCACGAAAATCATCGCCACTAATATCAAATTTTAATTTGGCTAACATCCCAGATTTATCGGCATACGATTTTAGTGTACGTGTTAAACCTCTTCTGAATCCGCTTAAATGCGTTCCTCCCTCATATGTATTGATATTATTTACATAAGAATGAAGATTTTCCGAAAAAGAAGTATTGTATTGCATAGCAATTTCTACAGGAGTCCCGTTTTTTTCACCTTCAATATAAATTGGACTCTCCGTTAATTTCACACGTGTTTCATCGAGATAATCGATAAAATCCTTCAAACCTTCTTCAGAATAAAAACGATCGGAAATATAGTTTCCTTCTTCATCTTTATTTCTTTTATCAGTTAAATTTAATTCTATACCTTTATTCAAAAAAGCCAATTCTCGCAATCGAGAAGCCAAAATTTGATAACTGTATTCTTTAACCGTAAAAATTGAATAATCGGGATAAAAAGTAATCTTTGTTCCTGTACGATCAGACTCGCCAATTATTGCGACATCGGCAATCGGTTTTCCTATTCTATATTCTTGTTTAAATATTTTTCCTTCACGATGAACTTCGGCTACCAAAAGAGATGAAAGAGCATTTACGCAACTCACTCCAACTCCGTGCAAACCACCGGAAACTTTATAACTCCCTTTATCAAATTTTCCACCGGCATGAAGCACTGTCATAACAACCTCTAAGGCACTACGTTGTTCTTTTTCGTGCATTCCCGTTGGGATTCCCCTTCCGTTGTCACATACTTTTATGGAATTATCCTCTTGAATTATCACATCAATTTTATCACAATAACCTGCCAAGGCCTCGTCAATTGAATTATCTACCACCTCATAAACAAGATGATGCAGACCTTTCTCAGAGATATCTCCGATATACATTGCAGGACGTTTACGTACGGCTTCCAAGCCTTCTAACACCTGTATATTATCTGCTGAATATTCGCCTTGTTTATCTAACTCTTCTTGTGTCATAAATTGTATTTTAATAAGCCTCGCAAATGTACAAAAAAGCAAGCATAATACCACCCTTAAGGCACTCTTAAAATGTAGTTTTTGTTAACATTTGTTAAGAAATTTCGGGCTTGGTTTTTAGTTTTATTAAGCATTAGTTATCAAGCTTAAAACAACTAAACTTATCGACAAGATTACAGCCCTTTTTGCTCGCTTACAGAAGATCCAAACTCCATCAGGTAACCCTTAATAAAAATATCTAAATCACCATCCATTACAGCTTGAACATTTGAGGTTTCGACACCTGTTCTTACATCTTTTACCAGTTTATAAGGATGCATAACATAGTTACGGATTTGAGAACCCCACTCTATCTTCTTTTTTGAGCTTTCTATGGCATCAATGGCTTCTTGTTTTTTGCGTAGTTCAGCTTCATACAATTGCGATTTTAGCATTTGCATAGCCTTTTGCCTGTTTTGACCTTGCGATCGGGTTTCTTGACATTCGACAATAATTCCTGAAGGAGCGTGTTTAAGGCGAACAGCCGTTTCTACCTTATTTACATTTTGACCTCCGGGACCTCCGGAACGAAAGGTATCCCAACTAATATCAGCCGGATTAACATCAATATGTATATCGTCATCAATAATTGGATAAGCATAAACAGAAGCAAATGAAGTATGCCTTTTATTTGCCGAATCGAAAGGCGATAATCGTACCAAACGGTGCACTCCGTTTTCACCTTTTAAATAGCCATAAGCAAAATCACCTTCAAACTCAATACTTACCGATTTTATTCCTGCCGTATCTGCTTCCTGATAATCAATAGTTTTTACTTTAAAACCTTTTCGCTCACCCCAACGCATATACATCCGCATAAGCATTTCAGCCCAATCCTGACTTTCTGTTCCACCTGCTCCCGGATTTATTTTTACGATAGCCGAAAACTTATCTTCCTGACCACTTAACATATTTAAAAACTCTAAGGCTTCAATATGCTCTAGAGTAACAGCTAACTGTTCTTCTACTTCCTGTTCCGAAGCTTCACCAAGTTTTAAAAAATCAAATAAAATGCCAAGATCAGAAAGAGCATCTTCGGCTTTTACAAAATCATCAACCCATTTTTTTTTAGCCTGAATATTTTTTAATGTCTTTTCTGCTAATTTCGGATTATCCCAAAAATCGGGAGCCTGAGTCTTTTCTTCTTCTTCAATAACTTCAATCTTCTTTCGATCGACGTCAAAGATACCTCCTCAAAGCATCTACTCTTGATGTCAGATCTTTTATATCCTCTGATAATATCATATGCTTTTAACTTATTCGTTTTCCATTATATGTAAAACATCCCAAATTAATTCAGTCTCATAGCCTTTGGAATATAGATATTGCGCTATCTTTTGTGTTTTTTCAAACTCGTTTTTAGCTTTAATATCTCGGCTCTTTTTAATAATGAGATTTTGCAAAGTTAAACGATATTCTTCATCCGTTATACTCTCTAATGCCTTATTGATAGAATAAGTTGAAATCTGTCGTTTTTTCAACTCAAGTCTTATTTTATGTTTTCCCCATTGTTTTATTCTAAACTTACCACTAACAAATTGAGTTGCAAAACGTTCTTCATTAATAAAACCTTGAGTTATTAGCTCCACTAAAATATCATCTCTTATTTCTTCATCTACTTTCCAATCTCTAAACTTTTTTTCTAAATCCCACTGGCAACGCTCTTGATAAACACAATATTTCTGTGCTTTATTTAAGGCTATATCAAAATCGTATAATGGAGCGGACATTAATTATATTTTTCTGTTCTTCAAAAGTAAAAATTTCCTCTTAAATAAAAAGTTAACAGTGCTTTTTGGATTAACTTCGTATTTTATTCTAAACAGCTGAAAAAATGCAAAAAAAAATTGATTTTTTAGTAATTGGTAGTGGAATTGCCGGCTTAAGTTATGCTTTAAAAGTAGCCAAAAAAGGAAAAGTATTAATTGTAACCAAATCTAATGCCGACGATACCGCAACAAAATATGCTCAAGGAGGTATTGCAGCAGTAATGTATACTCCTGATTCTTACGAAAAACATATTCAGGATACTCTTATTGCAGGAGATTTTTTATCAAACGAGAACATTGTTCGTATGACAATCACGGAGTCAACCGAACGTATAAAAGAATTAATTGAATGGGGTACAAATTTTGATAAAAATAAAATTGGGAAATATGACTTAGGAAAAGAAGGCGGACATTCTGAAAATCGCGTTTTACATCATAAAGACAGTACCGGATTAGAAATTGAACGAGCTTTATTAGCTAAAATCGATAAACATCCAAATATAGAAGTATGGGAAAACCATTTCACTATCGACCTTATTACACAGCATCATTTGGGAGAAATGGTAAAACGGACACAAAAAAATATTAAGTGTTTTGGAGCTTATGTTTTAAATCCTAAAAAAAACGAAGTATATACTGTTTTATCCAAAACAACTATGTTAGCCACAGGAGGAATTGGTAATCTTTATGCTTCAACCACCAATCCTGAAATTGCAACAGGTGATGGTATTGCAATGGCTTATAGAGCAAAAGGAATAATTGAAAATATGGAATTTATACAATTCCATCCAACATCATTATATAATCCGGGTGAAAAACCTGCTTTTCTAATAACAGAGGCTCTTCGTGGTTTTGGTGGAATTTTAAAAACAAAAGCCAATGAAACTTTTATGGAAAAATATGATAAACGTGGATCATTAGCACCTCGAGATATTGTTGCCCGAGCTATTGATAATGAGCTAAAAACAAGTGGTGATGAGTATGTTTACTTAGACTGTCGTCACTTAAACGCCAATAGTCTTATTCTTAATTTTCCAAAAATATATGCCAAATGCTTAAGTATTGGTATTGATATAACTAAAGAAATGATAGCAGTAGTTCCAAGTGCTCATTATTCTTGCGGAGGAATAAAAGTTGATGAATATGGTCGTACATCAATACAAAATCTTTATGCCTCAGGAGAATGCTCATCTACTGGGCTTCACGGAGCTAACAGACTGGCATCTAATTCATTATTGGAATCCGTTGTATTTTCTCATAGAGCAAGTATAGATGCTATTAAAAAATATACCGGCAATGATTTTCAAACAGATATTCCTGAATGGAATACAGAAGGGACAGTTTTAAATGAAGAAATGATTTTAATTACTCAATCTACTAAAGAGCTACAGAGTATTATGAGCAGTTATGTTGGCATTGTGCGGTCTGATTTACGCCTAAAACGCGCAATAGACAGATTAGCAATTATTTACAGAGAAACGGAAGATCTCTACGACAAATCTATTCTCTCTGTTGAAATATGTGAATTACGTAACCTTATAAATGTTGCTGATTTAATTTTAAAAATGGCTTTAAACCGTAAAGAAAGCAGAGGCTTGCATTATTCTATTGACTATCCACCTAAACAGAAATAAGTTTAATCTCTTTTAAGTAGTATATAATTTTTATACTCTCCTAATCTGTAATTTGTCAATTTCTCAAATACATTTAAAACCTTTGTTTTAAAGTCAAACCTTTTTTTTGTGGGATCGAAATTAAAATCCCAATTTTTGGCTGCTATTCGCTCTTGCATTACTTTTGGATGCTTTCCTTCAAAAACAGCTAAAGAATCTATTTGAGAATAATCAAAATTTTCTTCTGTAAAAGCCTCTTTTGGTTTTGTATCACTCCATAAACTCGGAAAATAATTACTCTTTGCCTGTTGAACTTCAGGATGTTTTACCCAACCGTAATGGTAAACGCTAGCATCAACAGCACGGACTTTCAGCTTTTGTCCATTTTTTCTAAAACCTTGAGCATCTCTATAAGACTGAATCTGCTTATCGTTACGAATCAATCTGATTTCTTGTCGATACCAACGACGAGAATTACCAATATAATCATAAGAACCATAAAAGTGCTTATACTTAAACAATAAACCCTCAACCTCTTTATTGCTCAAATTATCTTGCATTGCTTTTTTTATGATGGGCAAATATTTTTCATGAATTACTTCATCGGCTTGCAAATAAAAAGCCCAATCGCTATCCGCAGCAATAAGCTGAAAGGCTTTATTTGTTTCAACAGCCAAAATACGCCCACCTTGTCTTAAAGTATCGTCCCAAACACTCGAAAATATTTTAATCTTAGGAGAATCTATTGATTCAATAAGTGCCAAAGTATTATCATCAGACTTGCCAACAAGCACAACAAATTCATCTATTATTGACAGAATAGAGCGGATTGATTCCACAATAGGATAATCATATTTTACAGCATTCCGAATAAATGTAAATCCACTTACTTTCATCAGACAATAATACAATATTTAAATAGGACAAATTAAACTGACACTAAATTTACTAATTCTTTTTTAAGAGAATATAATTTTTGAATTCTCCCAAACGCTTATTAAAAAATAAATATTTCTCAAGCCAAGATATAAGCCTGTACTTTAATTTATCATGCTTAATTCGTATAGGGTTCTGACTAGTTGCCGGGCCGGTATATCTAAGTTTATTTCCCCAATTAAAAGCTTTAATCCACTCCTGCATAACTGCCGGATGAGTTCCTTTAAATTCATTTATTAAAGAAAGATTTCCGTAATCGAAAATCTTGTCAAACTTATGCTGCTTTTCTAAGATATCAGCATCGGCTTTGCCTTTATGATTAGTAGTAAATGCCTTAATCTTTTTCTGCATCCGTTCAGGCGGACGAACCCATCCATAATGATAAACCGCAGCATCCGCCTCAACTACTTTCAGCTTATAAGTTCCTTCTTGCTGTCTGTAATTAATTCCGTCAAACTTTGGTATTCTACGAAATGATTGTGCTGACTCCCATGAATGAATTTCAGGATCGTTTTTTACTATTCTGATTTCTTTACGATACCAACAATGGTTGTCTTGATAATGATTATAATCTCCCCAGAAATGAACATAATTAAAAAGCAAACCTTCTACTTCAGTATCATCTTGATATTTCTTACATTTTTCCTTAATCCCGTCAAGGTATTTTTCATGAATCACCTCATCTGATTGAAGATAGAAAATCCATTTCCCACTACAAAGATTCTTGGCAATATCTGTTTGATGCGCATGCTCCATGCCTCGAGGAAATTTTTCTATATCCCAAACGGTATCAATAATTTTAATCTTATCACTATCAATACTTTCAACTTCTTTCCGAGTAAGATCGTCCTCATCACTATCACCTAATACAACAATAAACTCATCAACAATTGGCAAAATGCTCATGATTGCCTGCTTCATAGGATAATATAGCTTATGAGCATTTTTCCCCATTGAAATTCCACTTATTCCTGTCTTTTTTTCCATAAAATTAATACATCTGAAGTTCGTGTAATTTCTTATACATACCGTCTTTTATGGCTATCAGCTCTTCATGTTTTCCTTGTTCAACAATTTCACCATCGTTAAGTACGACAATAAGATCGGCATACTTAACAGTAGAAAGTCTATGTGCAATAACAATAGATGTACGATTTTCCATTAATTTAATTATGGCATCCTGAACTAATTTTTCCGATTCGGTATCAAGAGCAGAGGTTGCTTCATCAAGAATTAATATGGGAGGGTTTTTTAATACTGCACGTGCAATACTGATACGTTGTCTTTGTCCGCCTGAAAGCTTACTACCGCCTTCCCCAATATTTGTTTGATATCCTTCGGGTAATTCCATAATAAAATCGTGAGCATTAGCTACTTTGGCAGCGGCAATAACATCTTCTTCTTTAGCATCATCAAAACCAAATGCTATATTATTAAAGAAAGTATCGTTAAATAATATCGATTGTTGACTTACTATCCCCATCAGTTGTCTTAAAGATTTAATATTCAAATCTTTAACATTTACACCATCAATTATTACTTCTCCATCCAAAACATCTATAAACCGAGGCAGAAGATCTACAAAAGTAGACTTCCCCGATCCGGAACGACCTACTAAAGCTATGGTTTTTCCTTTTTCAATACTAAGGCTAACATTTTTTAATACCCTTTCTTTATCATATTTAAAAGATACATTTTTATATTCTATCGACTTATCAAAATCTCTTTTTACAATAGCATTATCTTTTTCGTATATCTTATTTTCAGCATCCAAAATCTCATCTATTCTATCTACAGAAGCAAGACCTTTGAGTAAATTAAAATATGCTGTTGTAATAGATTTTGAAGGATTAATAATTTGTGAAAAAATTGCGAGATAGGCAATTAAACTTGAAGGAGTAATATTTCCCGTTCCTTCGAGAGCAATTTTCCCTCCATACCATAAAACCACAACAAGAACGCTAATACCAAGAATCTCACTCACAGGACTGGCTAATTGTTGCCTGCGAAAAACCCTCAGTAATAATCTGGTATATGTATTATTTGTATTTTTAAACTGATGATTTATCTTTTTTTCTGCATTAAAAGCCTTAATAATTCTTAATCCAACAAGAGTTTCTTCTAAATGTGATATTATTAAACCCAGTTTTTTTTGTCCTTTTAAAGATGTTGCCCTTAGTGATTTTCCGATTCGTCCAATTATTAGTCCACTTACCGGCAATAAAATAATAACAAATATGGTAAGGTTAATACTTATAGAAAAGAGTGCAAATAAATAAACAATAATCAGAATAGGATCTCTCAGAAGCATTTCTATCGACCGTATTATAGAGGCTTCTACTTCTTGAACATCTTGCGACATTCGGCTTATAACATCTCCTTTCTTTTCTTCAGAGAAAAAGCCAAGAGGAAGTGACAATATCTTGCTAAACAGTATATTTCTCATATCTCTTACTACTCCCGTTCTAACAGGAAGCATGAAATACTTTACAGAATAAACAAAAATATTTTTAAAAATCGTTGTTATAATCACCAGTAAACCGACAAAAAACAGAGCGTTTAATTTTCCTTGATTCACGATTATATCGCTCATAATGAAATTAAAATTATGAAGGAATGATTCCATATTCAATTCCCAGGGAACAGCTTCTGCAACAAGATCTACCTGACCAAAAAGAAGGTTAAGAAACGGCACTATAAGAGCAAGCGTAGAAACCGAAAAAATTGCGGTAAGTATCATAAATATAACACTTACAACTAGGTTCCATTTATATGGAATTACATACTTAGAAAATCTATATAATTTATCCATTAAGACTCTATCTATTTGTCTAAAAACTTGTTATTCCGGTATAGTTAGATGGTGTAATTGCTTTTAGTTCTTTTTTTACTGCTTCAGAAATATCCAATTTATCAATAAATTCATGAATTACTTTCTTATTCATTTTTGTACTTACTCTTGTTAATGCTTTTAGAGCTTCGTAAGGATTAGGATAGTTTTCTCTACGTAAAATTGTTTGAATAGCTTCTGCCACAACGGCCCAATTATTTTCCAAGTCTTCAGCTATTTTAGCTTCATTTAATATTAACTTTCCTACCCCTTTTCTTAAAGATTTATATGCCAATAAACTATGAGCCAAAGGAACACCTAAATTTCTGGTAACGGTTGAATCTGTTAAATCGCGTTGCAAACGAGAAATAGGAAGTTTTGCAGATAGATGCTCAAAAATAGCATTTGCCATTCCAAGATTTCCTTCAGAATTTTCAAAATCTATAGGATTTACTTTATGTGGCATAGCCGATGATCCTACTTCTCCTTTTTTTATTTTCTGCTTAAAGTATTCCATAGAGATATATGTCCAAACATCTCTATTTAAATCTATTAGTATAGAATTAATACGTTTTATATTATCAAAAAAAGCTGCCATATAATCATAATGCTCAATTTGAGTAGTTGTTTGTAAACGATACAAGCCTAACTTCTCTTTTATAAAACGATTTCCAAAATCTCGCCAATTAATATTTGGAAAGGCAACAATATGAGCATTAAAATTACCTGTTGCGCCCCCAAATTTTGCAGCAAAAGGAATGCGATCAAGCATCTTTAGTTGAGCTTCTAAACGCTCTACAAAAACATAAATTTCCTTCCCTAATCGGGTTGGCGATGCCGGCTGACCGTGGGTACGAGCTAACATTGAAATTTTCTTCCATGATTTTGCTCGCTGCTTAATTTCAAGAACCAACAATTTCAACTCGGGTAATACAACATTCTGAAAACCTTCTTTTAAAGAAAGTGGAATTGCTGTATTATTAATATCCTGAGAAGTAAGTCCAAAGTGAATAAATTCTTTATAATCAGATAAACCCAGGCTATTAAAGCGTTCTTTTAAGAAATACTCAACCGCTTTAACATCATGATTGATAAGCTTTTCTATTTCTTTAATTCTTTCTGCATCTTCTTCAGAGAACTGTAAATAAATACGCCTTAAACTATCAAATTTTGTTTTAGGAACTGACTCTAACTGAGGGAGAGGATACTCACACAAAGCAATAAAGTATTCAACTTCAACTCTTACGCGATAACGGATTAAACCTTTCTCAGAAAAATAAGTACTTAAGTTTTCATTCTGAGAACGATATCTGCCATCTATAGGACTTATTGCATTTAAAGAAGATAAAACCATTTATAATAATTTCGTATAATTTGCAGCAAAACTACAAAAGATTGTCCGATAAACATTTATGAAAAAATATAAAATAACACAAAATATATTTTATTAATACGCACAAGAAACATAGAGATAAGAATTATTTTTACCTTTGACTTATATCTAATAATAAAAACATGATACAAGAAAACTTACTCGAATATTTCGAGAAGAGCATTCAGCTCAATTGGGACAGAAAAGCACTCTCTAATTATAATGGAGCAACTTTCTTATATAAAGATATAGCCGAAAAAATAGCGCGCTATCATATTTTATTCGAAAAAGCAGGTATTAAAAAGGGTGATAAAATTGCGTTAATCGGTAAAAACTCAATAGGATGGGCAGTTAATTATATAGCAACATTAGGTTACGGAGCGGTTGCCGTTCCTATTTTACCCGATTTTACAGCAAAAGATATTTATAATATTGTTGAACATTCTGATTCTAAACTTCTTTTTATTTCCGATTTTATTTGGCCAAATGTTAAAGCAGAAGGATTTAAAAGTATAGAAGCAATTTTTTCATTAGAATCATTAGACCTCTTAACTGATAACACCGGAAATCATCAAGAAATTCTTGATAACTTAGATATTAATTTCAAAACAAAATTCCCTAACGGTTTAAATGTTGCGGATTTTAAATTAGCTGAAATTAATAATGATGAACTTGCAATGATTAGCTATACTTCCGGAACAACAGGATTTTCTAAAGGTGTTATGCTAACACATAATAGCCTATCTGCAAATGTACGCTTTGCTAGAAATAATATGCCTTTGGAAGCGGGTCATAATATATTATCATTTTTGCCTTTAGGACATTCTTACGGCTTGGCTTTTGAATTATTATTTCCTTTTTCTGTTGGATGTCATATAACATTTCTAACAAAAGTACCTTCGCCACAAATTATTATGAAAGCTTTCAGCGAAGTAAAACCTAATCTAATCCTATCGGTTCCTTTGATTATTGAAAAGATTTTCAAGAATCAAGTTTTACCACAGATTAGTAAACCACTGATGAAGGTTCTTTTAAAAATTCCTATTCTTAATAATGTGATTTATAAAAAAATACTTGACAAGCTAACCACCGTCTTTGGTGGAAACTTTAAAGAATTAGTTATTGGGGGAGCACCTTTTTGTCAACGTGGCGAAAGCTTCTTTAAAAGAATCGGCTTTCCTTTTGCTATCGGATACGGAATGACAGAATGCGGACCACTTGTCTCCTATGCTTCTTGGACTGAATTCAGACCAGGAGCTGTTGGAAAACCCGTTGACACCTTAGAAATCAGAATCGATTCTACCGATCCGATTAATGAAATTGGAGAAATTCAGATGAAAGGTGAAAATGTAATGATTGGCTATTACAAAAATGAAAAAGCTACCAAAGAAAGTTTTACTGAAGACGGATGGTTAAAATCCGGAGATCTTGGTCATTTCGACAAAGATGGATTCATATACATTAAAGGTCGCAATAAAAATATGCTTTTAGGTGCTTCCGGTCAGAATATCTATCCCGAAGAAATTGAAAGTAAATTAGCCAATCTTCCATACGTTATGGAATCTTTAGTAGTAATGAGAAATAAAAAGCTTATTGCGCTTGTTTATCCAAATATGGAAAAAGCAAAAACAGACAAATTAAGTACTGAAGTATTAGAGAAAATAATTAAAGGTCATAAAAAAGAAGTGAACAAACATTCTCCGGCTTATATGCAAATTTCTGATATTGAAATACAGGAAAAAGAATTTGCAAAAACACCAAAACAAAGTATAAAGCGATATTTATACCAATAATGATATTCCTTTTTAGATATAAAAAAAGCTGCTTCAAAAATGAAGCAGCTTTTTTTATTTATGCTTGAGCCGTTGGCCCTCCCATTGTAAAAGGAATTCCGCCATCACCTTTCGGTTCTTTAATAGGACCGTTCATAGCTTCAAACTTTTTAATGTTTTCTGCCAGTGCCTTATAAAGACGTTTAGCGTGTTCAGGAGTTAAAATAATACGCGATTTCACCTTTGCTTTGGGTACTCCGGGCATCATTTTCACAAAGTCCACAACAAATTCGGCATGTGAATGAGTAATTATAGCTAAATTGGAATAAATTCCTTCAGCCACTTCATCACTCAGTTCTATATTAACTTTATTCTCTTTTACTGGATCTGCCATCTTTTCAATATTTATTTATTCGGTTACTTCTTCTCTCGAATCAATTAAAGTCTGATACTCTTCTTTTGAGCCTACAATCAGATCTCCATATTCACGTAAGCCTGTTCCTGCAGGAATCAAGTGACCAACAATTACATTTTCTTTCAATCCTTTTAGCGAATCGCGTTTAGCATTGATAGCAGCATTTGTTAGCACTTTAGTCGTTTCCTGGAATGATGCAGCAGAAATAAAGCTTTTAGTCTGCAATGATGCCCTTGTGATACCTTGTAAAATCTGACGACCAGTAGCAGGTTGAGCTTCACGTGCAACAATTAAAGCTTTGTCTTTACGTTTCAATACAGAGTTTTCATCGCGAAGTTTACGAGCTGTAATCATTTGACCAGCAATACAATTTTCAGAATCTCCGGCTTCTTCTACAACTTTTTGTCCGAAAACAAGATCATTTTCTTCTAAGAAATCTACACGGTTAACCAATTCATTTTCAAGAAATTTAGTGTCTCCGGGATCATCAATCTCTACTTTACGCATCATTTGACGAACAATAGTTTCAAAGTGTTTGTCATTAATTTTTACACCTTGTAAACGGTATACTTCTTGCACTTCGTTAACAATATATTCCTGAACCTTCATAGGTCCTTTAATTGCTAAAATATCAGCAGGAGTCATAGCACCATCAGATAATCTAGTTCCAGATTTAACAAAATCGTTTTCCTGAGCTAAGATTTGCTTAGAGGTGGAAATCAGATATTTTTTCTGTTCTCCGGTTTTAGAAGTAATAATTACTTCACGATTTCCTCTTTTAAGTTTCTTACCAAAGGAAACAACACCATCAATCTCTGCAACCTTAGCGGGATCAGAAGGATTACGAGCTTCAAATAACTCAGTAATTCTTGGAAGACCACCGGTAATATCACCAGCATGACCAGTTGCACGAGGAATCTTAACTAAAATATCACCCGCTTTAATTGGTTTTTTATCATCTACAACAATATGAGCTCCAACAGGAATATCGTAACTCTTAATAATTTCTCCTTTAGAGTTTTTAATATGGATAATTGGATTCATCGCTTTAGAGCGATTTTCAACAACTACTTTATCCTTATAACCTGTTTGTTCATCAGACTCGACACGATAAGTAACACCTTGGGTAATATTTTCGTAAGAAACTTTTCCTTTAACTTCTGATAGAACAACGGCATTATACGGATCCCAATCACAGATAATGTCACCTTTTTTAACGTCAGCACCATTTTCAGAATAAAGTTTAGCTCCATAAGGAATATTTGCCGAAGCTAAAGCAACACCAGTTTTTTCGTCAACTACTTTCATTTCAGCAGAACGTCCGATAACAACTTGGTATTTCTTACCTTCACTATCTTCATAAGCAACGGTACGAAGCTCTTCTATTTTTAATTTTCCTTCAAATTTAGATTCTATACGAGAAGATGTTGCAATATTAGATGCAGTACCACCAACGTGGAATGTACGTAAGGTCAACTGTGTACCCGGCTCCCCAATTGACTGTGCGGCAATAACACCAACAGCCTCACCTTTTTGAACCAATCTACCAGAAGCTAAGTTTCTACCATAACATTTAGCACAAACACCTTTTTTACTTTCGCAAGTTAATACCGAACGAATCTCTACAGATTCAATATGAGAATCTTCTATTAAATGAGCTAATTCTTCATTAATCTCTTGTCCGGCACTCACTATCAAGTCATTAGTTAAAGGATTATATATATCGTGTAAAGCTACACGGCCTAAAATACGTTCAGATAGTGACTCAACAATTTCTTCACTTTTCTTCAAAGCAGTAATGGTTAAGCCTCTGAGTGTACCACAATCTTCTTCCGAAATAATAACATCTTGAGCAACATCAACCAAACGACGAGTTAAGTAACCAGCATCAGCCGTTTTAAGAGCTGTATCGGCCAAACCTTTACGAGCACCGTGAGTAGAAATAAAATACTCAAGAACAGAAAGACCTTCTTTAAAGTTAGAAAGAATTGGATTCTCAATAATTTCACCACCGGTAGCACCTGATTTCTGAGGTTTTGCCATCAAACCACGCATACCTGATAACTGGCGAATTTGTTCTTTAGAACCACGAGCTCCAGAGTCAAGCATCATATAAACGGAGTTAAATCCTTGCCTATCAGATGAAATCTCTTTCATCAATGTATGTGTAAGATGTGAGTTTGTATGTGTCCAAATATCAATAATTTGATTGTAACGCTCTGTATTGGTAATGAAACCCATATTGTAGTTATTCACTACTTCCTCTACTTCTTCGTTTGCTTGCTTAATTAAAACTTTTTTAGATTCAGGGATAACAACATCACCTAAGTTAAATGACAATCCACCTTTAAAAGCCATATTAAATCCCATAGATTTAATATCATCTAAAAAAGCAGCCGTTTTAGCGGTACCAACAACTTTTAATACGTCAGCGATAATATCGCGTAATGAACGTTTAGTCAATACTTCGTTAATGTATTTATACCCTTCCGGTACTACTTGATTAAATAGCACACGACCAACAGTAGTTTCTACTTGATGATTGATAGGTTTTCCATCAACAATATCGTCTACTTTAGCATAGATGATAGCGTGTAAGTCAACTGCTTTTTCATTATAAGCAATAATAACTTCTTCCGGACCGTAAAATTTATAACCTTCCCCTTTTACAGGATTAGATTCGATACTTTTACGAGGTTTTGTCATATAATATAATCCCAAAACCATATCCTGGGAAGGAACAGTAATAGGAGCTCCATTGGCAGGATTTAAAATATTATGAGATGCAAGCAATAACATTTGTGCTTCGAGTACCGCTGCATTTCCTAAAGGTACGTGAACAGCCATCTGGTCACCATCAAAGTCGGCATTAAAACCTGTACAAGCCAATGGGTGTAACTGTATAGCTTTACCTTCTATCAACTTAGGTTGAAAAGCCTGAATACCTAAACGGTGCAATGTAGGAGCACGGTTAAGCATAACAGGATGTCCTTTTAAAATATTTTCAAGAATATCCCAAATGATAGCATCTTTACGATCAACTATTTTCTTTGCAGATTTAACAGTTTTAACAATGCCACGCTCCATTAATTTACGAATAATAAATGGCTTAAATAACTCTGATGCCATTCCTTTAGGAAGACCACATTCGTTAAGTTTCAGGTTTGGACCTACTACAATAACAGAACGGCCGGAATAATCGACACGTTTACCTAAAAGGTTTTGACGGAATCGACCTTGCTTTCCTTTTAAGCTATCACTCAGTGATTTTAGAGGACGGTTAGCTTCAGTTTTTACGGCATTAGCTTTTCTTGAATTATCAAATAACGAATCAACAGCTTCCTGCAACATACGTTTTTCATTACGCATAATTACATCAGGAGCTTTAATTTCTATCAATCGCTTTAAGCGATTATTACGAATAATAACTCTACGATATAAATCGTTTAAGTCGGAAGTCGCAAAACGACCACCATCCAAAGGCACTAAAGGACGCAATTCCGGTGGAATTACTGGAACAACTTTCACAATCATCCATTCCGGACGATTCTCTATTCTTCCTTGTGCATCCCTAAAAGATTCATAAACCTGAAGACGTTTTAGTGCTTCTAGTTTACGTTGTTGCGAAGTTTCTGTATTAGCTTTATGACGAAGTTCGTAAGAAACTTTATCTAAATCTAAACCTGCCAATAAATCGAAGATAGCTTCGGCACCCATTTTAGCAACAAACTTATTAGGATCACTATCGTCAAGATGCTGATTTTCAGTTGGTAGCGAATCAAGAATATCAAAATATTCTTCTTCGGTTAAAAAATCCATATACTTAACAGCTTCGCCTTCAGCATTTATAGCTCCAGCGGGATTTATTACAACATAACGTTCATAATAAATAATAGTATCAAGTTTTTTGGATTGTAAGCCTAATAAAGCACCAATTTTATTTGGTAAAGAACGAAAAAACCAAATATGAGAAACGGGAACAACCAATTTAATGTGTCCCATTCTTTCGCGACGAACTTTCTTTTCTGTTACTTCAACTCCACAACGATCGCAAACAATCCCTTTATAACGGATTCTTTTGTATTTACCACAGTGGCACTCATAATCTTTTACAGGTCCGAAAATTCTTTCACAGAATAAACCATCGCGTTCAGGTTTATAAGTTCTGTAGTTAATAGTTTCGGGTTTTAACACTTCTCCGCTAGATTGCTCCAGAATCTGCTCGGGAGAGGCCAAACTAATCGTAATATTTGAAAAGCTGTTTTGTGTAAGATTTGTATCTTTTCTAAAAGCCATAAATCAAATTTTATAAATTGTAAAAAAGTTTTCCGCCATTGGCGGAAAACCAAATATTATTAATCAAAATTGATGCTTAATCCAAGACCTTTCAATTCGTGTATTAACACATTGAAAGATTCGGGTATTCCTGGTTTAGGCATGCTGTCGCCTTTTACAATAGCTTCATAAGCTTTTGCACGACCAACAACATCGTCCGATTTAACGGTTAAGATTTCCTGAAGGATATTTGCTGCTCCAAATGCTTCGAGAGCCCAAACTTCCATTTCACCAAAACGCTGACCACCAAACTGGGCTTTACCTCCAAGAGGCTGTTGCGTAATTAATGAATAAGGACCTATAGAACGAGCATGCATCTTATCATCAACCATATGATGTAGTTTAAGCATGTAGATATAACCTACAGTAGCAGGTTGATCAAAACGCTCGCCTGTACCACCATCATAAAGATGAACACTACCATTTTCAGGTAATCCGGCTTCACGAGTAAAATCGTTTATTTGCTCAAGTGTTGCACCATCAAAAATTGGAGTAGCAAATTTTTTGCCCAATTTAATTCCTGCCCATCCTAAAACAGTTTCGTAAATCTGACCAAGGTTCATACGAGAAGGTACACCCAATGGGTTAAGTACAATATCAACCGGTGTACCATCAGCTAAGAAAGGCATATCTTCTTCACGAACAATACGCGAAACAATACCTTTGTTACCGTGGCGACCAGCCATTTTATCACCTACTTTAAGTTTACGTTTTTTAGCAACATAAACTTTAGCCATTTTTACAATACCCGTTGGCAATTCATCACCAATAGTTGCCTGAACTTTTTTACGATTAAGATCGCCAAGTCTTTCTTTATATTTTAAAGTGTAATTATTAATTACCTCTTTAATCATATTGTTTTTGTTGGCATCTGTAGTCCATCCGTTAGGATTGATTGTTAAGAAATCCAAACCTGTTAACAGTTTTTGTGTAAACTTGGTTTTTTTAGGAATATGAACTTCTTTATAGCCATCGAAAACACCTTGAGACGTTTTACCGCTAACCAAAACAGTCAATTTATCAACAAGTTTTGATTTTAATTCGGCTACATCTTTATTAAAATCTTCTTCAAGTTCTTGGATAATTTCTTTATCCTTACTCTTAGCGCGACGATCTTTCATATTTCTAGTGAAGAGTTTTTTATCAACTACAACACCAATTAATGAAGGAGGTGCTTTTAAAGACGCATCTTTAACATCACCGGCTTTATCGCCAAAAATAGCACGTAAAAGTTTTTCTTCCGGAGTTGGATCGCTTTCTCCTTTAGGAGTAATCTTACCAATTAAAATATCACCGGCACTAATTTCTGCACCAATACGGATAATACCGTTTTCATCTAAATCTTTAGTTGCTTCGGCACTGATATTAGGAATGTCGCTGGTTAATTCTTCAAGACCACGCTTTGTTTCACGAACATCTAAAGAAAATTCTTCAATATGAACAGAAGTAAAAAGATCTTCTTTCACTACTTTTTCAGAAATTACAATAGCATCCTCAAAGTTATACCCTTTCCAAGGCATAAAAGCAACCATTAAATTTCTTCCTAAAGCAAGTTCACCATTCTTAGTACCATATCCTTCACAAAGAACTTGTCCTTTAACAACCTTATCGCCTTTGCGAACAAGAGGACGAAGATTAACGCTTGTATTTTGATTAGTTCTTAAGAATTTTGATAATTTATATGTCTTCAAATCATCATCGAAACTCACTAATTGCTCATTATTATCGCGCGAATAGCGGATAGTAATTTTACGAGCATCAACATATTCTACAACTCCTTCACCTTCTGCATTAATCAATACACGGCTATCGCGAGCAACAGAAGCTTCGATACCTGTACCAACAACAGGAGCTTGAGAATTCAATAAGGGAACTGCCTGACGCATCATATTTGATCCCATCAAAGCACGGTTAGCATCGTCATGCTCAAGAAATGGAATTAGAGATGCAGCAATAGAAGCAATCTGATTAGGTGCTATATCTATTAAGTCAATCTTTTCTTTTTCAAGAATTGGATAATCTGCTAAAGATCTAGCTTTTACTCGAGAATTAACAAATGTACCATCATCTTCCATAAGTGTGGTAGCCTGACAGATAATTTTATTCTCCTCTTCTTCGGCACTAAGATAAATAGGATCAACTTGTATTTGTGCCTGTCCTTCTTTTACTTCTAAATATGGAGTTTCAATAAATCCTAATTTATTGATCTTAGCATAAACACAAAGTGAAGAAATAAGACCAATATTCGGACCTTCAGGAGTTTCAATAGTACACAAACGACCATAGTGCGTATAGTGAACGTCTCGAACCTCAAAGCCCGCTCTCTCACGAGATAAACCTCCAGGACCTAAGGCAGAAACACGACGTTTATGTGTAATTTCAGACAAAGGATTTGTCTGATCCATAAACTGTGATAACTGATTAGTTCCAAAGAAAGAATTAATTACCGAAGATAATGTTTTAGCATTAATCAAATCTGTTGGGGTAAACACCTCATTATCTCTTACGTTCATACGCTCACGAATAGTACGTGCCATACGGGATAAACCTACACCAAACTGCTGGTAAAGTTGTTCTCCGACAGTTCTTACACGTCTATTACTTAAGTGATCAATATCATCAACTTCTGTTTTTGAATTAACTAATTGTATAAGGTGTTTTATTATTAAAATAATGTCCTCTTTTGTTAAAACCCTAACATCAAGACTAGTTTCTTGATTTAATTTTTTGTTAATACGATAACGACCTACTTCACCTAAATCGTAGCGAGAATCCGAGAAGAACAATTTGTCAATAATACCACGAGCAGTTTCCTCATCAGGTGGTTCTGCATTTCGTAATTGGCGATAAATATATTCTACAGCCTCTTTTTCGTTATTTGCAGTATCTTTATTTAATGTATTGAAGATTATTGCATAATCTCTACTGCTAATATCATCTCTATGCAAGAATATAGTCTTAATACCTGCATCAAGTATTAACTCGATATGTTCTTTCTCTAATTCTACTTCTCTTTCGATAAGTACATCGGTTCTTTCAATAGAAACAACCTCTCCGGTATCTTCATCTACAAAGTCTTCAATCCATTTGCGCACTACACGTGCAGCTAATCTGCGCCCGACAACTTTTTTCAAACCTGTTTTAGAAACTTTAACCTCTTGTGCAAGATCAAATATTTCTAAAATATCTTTGTCACTTTCAAAGCCAATGGCTCTTAAAAGTGTTGTTACAGGAAGTTTTTTCTTCCTATCGATGTAAGCATACATCACATTATTTATGTCCGTAGAAAATTCCATCCAAGATCCTTTGAAAGGAATAATTCTGGCCGAATACAATTGAGTACCATTTGCGTGGCGATGTTGTCCAAAGAAAACACCAGGCGAACGATGTAACTGAGATACAATTACACGCTCAGCACCGTTCACAATGAAAGTACCTTTAGGAGTCATGTAAGGGATCATTCCCAAATACACATCCTGTATGATAGTTTCAAAATCCTCATGATCGGGATCGGTACAATAAAGCTTCAATTTGGCCTTTAAGGGGACGTTATATGTTAAGCCTCTATAGACACACTCATCCATGGAGTATCTTGGAGGGTCAACAAAATAGTCTAGAAATTCTAGAACAAAATTATTTCTTGCATCGGTAATAGGAAAGTTCTCGCTAAATACTTTGAACAATCCTTCGTTACTACGATTTTCAGGGTTAGTTTCCAACTGAAAAAATTCCTGAAAGGATTTTAGTTGGATATCGAGAAAATCGGGGTAGTCAACTTTTATTTTTGTCGACGCAAAGTTGATTCTATCAGAAACTATATTTGCCAAGGTTTAAAATTTTTAAGGTTAAATTAACTGACGAAAAAAGACGACCTAATAATACGACGAAAAATAGACACTTCAGGCGCAAGCCTGCCGTATCTATTATCCGTCAATGACTTAAGTAGTTTGACCTACGGAAGCCTTATTTAACTTCAACTTCAGCTCCAGCTTCTTCTAAAGATGCTTTAAGAGCTTCTGCTTCGTCTTTGGTTACACCTTCTTTTACTGCTGCAGGTGCACTATCAACTAAACCTTTAGCTTCTTTAAGTCCTAAACTAGTTAATTCTTTAACTAATTTAACAACTGCTAATTTTGAAGGTCCTGCGGCTTTTAAGATAACATCAAAAGATGTTTGCTCTTCTTGAGCAGCTTCACCACCTGCTGCTGGACCAGCAACTGCAACTGCTGCTGCTGCAGGCTCAATGCCGTACTCTTCTTTTAAAATTCCAGCTAATTCATTTACTTCTTTAACAGTTAGATTAACTAATTGTTCTGCAAACGCTTTTAAATCTGCCATTTTCTATTGTATTTAAATTGTTTTCAAAAATTGTTTATTAAAATTATTCTGTCTAACTATGCGGAGCGTTCCGACAAAGTCTTAACAACACCAGCAAGTGTATCTCCTCCCGATGAAAGGGCTGAAATAACATTTTTTGCAGGAGATTGTAACAATGCAATAAGATCGCCAATAAGCTCGTCTTTCGACTTGATAGCTACCAACATATCTAATTCATTGTCTCCAATATAGATAGACTCTTCGACATAAGCACCTTTAAGGATAGGCTTTTCACTCTTCTTTCTGAATTCTTTAATCATTTTTGCTGGAGCATTTCCAACTTCAGAAAGCATAAGAGAAGTACCGCCTTTTAACACCTCAAATAAAGGTTCAAAGTCTTTGTTAGATTTCTCCATTGCTTTTTTAAGCAAGGAGTTTTTTACTACGACCATCTTAATGCCATTCTTAAAAGCTAAGCGTCTCAAATTACTTGTGGATTCTGCATCCAATCCCGAAATATCTGTCAAATAGATATGAGGATTATTCGAAAGCTTTGCTTCTAGCGAATTGATTAACTGGTCTTTTTCTTCTTTCTTCATACTATAAATCTCCTTTATAGGTTTTACCGAAATCGATAACGATTGTTATAAGGTAATAGATTTAGGATCAATTTGAATTCCTGCACTCATAGTACTGGACATGTAGATACTTTTTACATACGTACCTTTAGCAGCAGCAGGTTTCATACGAATAATTGTTTGAATCAACTCATTAGCGTTTTCTTCAATTTTTTTCGCATCGAAAGATACTTTAGCTACTCCGGCATGTATAATACCAAACTTATCAACTCTAAAGTCGATTTTACCAGCTTTAACTTCCTGAACAGCTTTACCAACTTCCATAGTAACCGTACCGGTTTTAGGATTTGGCATCAAGCCTCTAGGACCAAGAATTCTACCCAATGCACCAACTTTTGGCATAACACTAGGCATGGTGATCACCACATCGATATCCGTCCAACCGCCTTTTATTTTGGTAACATATTCGTCTAAACCAACGTAATCGGCTCCGGCTGCTTTTGCTTCTTCTTCTTTCTCTGGTGTACACAATACCAAAACACGAACAGTTTTACCTGTACCGTGAGGTAAAGTAACCGTACCGCGTACCATTTGGTTTGCTTTACGGGGGTCAACACCAAGGCGAATGTCTAAATCAACTGAAGCATCAAATTTAGTTGTAGTAATTTCTTTTACAACTACGCTTGCTTCAGTTAAAGAATAAACCTTCTCACGATCGAGTTTCGCTAAAGCCTCTTTTCTTTTCTTTGTGATTTTACCCATTTTCATTTAATTTTAAAATGTTTAATACCGAATAAGTCGATATTAATTTTCGGTAAAAGGATTCTTACCACTAACTTTAACACCCATACTACGTGCTGTACCAGCTACCATACGCATAGCAGACTCAACTTCGAAAGCATTCATATCAACCATTTTACCGGTAGCAATGTCTCTTATTTGATCCCAGCTAATACTTGCTACCTTAATACGGTTAGGCTCCGAAGAACCTTTCTTAATTTTGGTAGCTTCCATAATCTGAACAGCAACAGGAGGAGTTTTGAGAATAAATTCAAACGATTTATCCTTAAACACAGTAATAATAACGGGGATAACTTTCCCTGCTTGTTCCTGTGTTCTAGAGTTAAATTGCTTACAAAACTCCATAATATTCACCCCTTTTGCACCTAATGCAGGTCCAACGGGTGGTGATGGGTTAGCAGCACCTCCTTTAATTTGTAATTTTATTAATCCACTGATTTCTTTAGCCATCTTTTTAGTAGATTTTCTAAAAGATTAAAAAATATGTTGATTCTTACTCCTTAGCTACTTGCATAAAGCCTAGTTCAAGTGGCGTTTTTCTTCCGAAAATCTTCACCATCACCTTAAGCTTTCTTTTTTCCTCATTGATTTCCTCAATAACTCCGGCAAAACTATTAAAGGGACCATCGATCACTGTAACTGTCTCACCCACAATAAAAGGAACACTAAATTCTTCGCTTTGCTCACCTAACTCGTCTACTTTACCTAAGATTCTCTTAACCTCAGCAGGACGAATAGGATCTGGCGAACCGCCTTTAGTACCCAAAAAGCCTATTACATTAGGAACACCTTTAATCATATGTTGTATCTCACCTTCTAAAGAAGAAACTTCGATTAACACATAACCGGGAAAGAAGTTGCGTTCTTTTACAACTTTTTTACCAGAGCGTACCTGATAAACTTTTTCTGTTGGGATAAGTATTTGTGAAATATTATCCTGTATGTCGAGACGGCGGATTTCACTCTCTAAATATTCTTTCACCTTCTTTTCCTTACCACTTACGGCTCGAACTACATACCACTTTTTCACTGTTTCACTCATACTCTATCAACTCAAAAAAATAAGAAATAATATCAACGAAATTATTATTGACAATAATGCTTAGTTTAAAAGTTTATAAAACGCATCCAATACGTTCCTAAAACTAATATCCATCAAAAAAACCACCAAAGCGATTATAAGGGAAGCAATGGATACAACAATAGCACTATTTTGGAGTTCATTCCAAGTAGGCCACGAAACCTTATTTATTAATTCGTCATAAGATTCCTTTGAATATTTAACTATGCCCATTTGTATATGTATTAAATTTATTAGCACGGGTGGTAGGACTCGAACCCACGACTCCTGGTTTTGGAGACCAGAGCTCTACCAACTGAGCTACACCCGTGTTTGATTTTATTTGATATGGCTAGCAAGAGTACCTAAGCACTCTTGCCATATACCAAACTTAATCTCACTATTTATTCCCAGCTTAAACGTCAAGCATTTCAGTTACCTGACCAGCTCCAACAGTTCTACCACCTTCACGGATAGCGAAACGTAAACCTTTATTCATTGCAATTTGTGCAATAAGCTTAACCTCAACTGTAAGGTTATCACCAGGCATTACCATTTCAATTCCTTCTGGAAGCATAATCTCACCAGTTACATCTGTGGTTCTAAAATAGAACTGAGGACGATATTTATTATGGAATGGAGTATGACGTCCACCTTCTTCTTTCTTCAAGATATAAACTTCTGCTTTGAAGTAATCGTGAGGAGTAACACTACCTGGTTTACAGATAACCATACCTCTACGAATCTCATCTTTAGAAATACCACGTAATAAAAGACCTGCATTATCACCGGCAAGACCTTGATCCAAAATTTTACGGAACATCTCAACACCAGTAACAACAGATTTTAATTTCTCTGCACCCATACCAATGATATCAACAGCATCACCTGTATTGATAACACCTGTTTCTATTCTACCTGTAGCAACAGTACCACGACCAGTAATAGAGAAAACATCTTCAACAGGCATCAAGAAAGGCTTATCTTGATCACGTTCTGGTAATGGAATCCATGTATCACAAGCTTCCATTAATTCGTAGATTTTTTCAACCCATTTAGGTTCATTATTTAATGCACCTAAAGCGGAACCTTGAATAACCGGAGTATTATCACCATCAAATTTGTAGAAATCTAATAACTCTCTGATTTCCATTTCAACAAGTTCTAATAACTCTTCATCATCAACCATATCCACTTTATTCATGAATACAACCAAACGAGGAACACCAACCTGACGTGCAAGCAAGATATGCTCACGTGTTTGAGGCATTGGTCCGTCTGTTGCAGCAACAACGATGATAGCACCGTCCATTTGAGCAGCACCAGTAACCATATTCTTCACGTAATCCGCGTGACCAGGACAGTCAACATGAGCATAGTGACGAGTTTCTGTTGTGTACTCAACGTGAGCTGTGTTAATTGTAATACCTCTTTCTTTTTCTTCAGGGGCATTATCAATTGCATCGAAGTCTGTAACTTCAGCAAATCCCTTAGCCGCTAAGCATATAGTAATAGCAGCTGTTAATGTTGTTTTACCGTGGTCGACGTGACCAATTGTACCAATGTTCACGTGGGATTTTGACCTGTCAAATTTTTCTTTAGCCATATCAAAAAAAAATATTATTAATGAAATTAAATTTATTAAGTTTCTAAAAAAACTGAGCCAATGACGAGAGTTGAACTCGTGACCTCTTCCTTACCAAGGAAGCGCTCTACCACTGAGCTACATCGGCTGAATTGAGCGGGAGACGAGGCTCGAACTCGCCACCTAAAGCTTGGAAGGCTTTCGCTCTACCAAATGAGCTAC
>JAGGWH010000028.1 GCA_021157585.1 Bacteroidales bacterium
ATTATCTTGATCAGGTTCTTCAACTGGAAGCCGTAGCCTGTAAAGATTGGCTTACGAATAAAGTCGATCGCTCAGTAACCGGAAAGATTGCCAAGCAACAATGTGCCGGTCCTATTCAACTTCCACTGAATAATGTTGGTGTTGTTACTATTGATTATTTAGGCAAAAAAGGAATTGCAACTTCGATCGGACACGCTCCAATCTCTGCACTTATCGATCCGACAAAAGGTTCTCAATTAAGCATAGCCGAAGCACTTACCAATATTGTTTGGGCTCCTATTCAGGATAAACTTTCTGGTATTTCACTGAGTGCCAACTGGATGTGGCCAGCAAAAAACGAAGGCGAAAATGCCCGTTTGTTTGAGGCCGTGAAAGCCATTAGCGATTTTGCCATCGATTTGGGTATCAATATTCCAACCGGAAAAGATTCGCTTTCAATGACTCAAAAATACGATGATGATGTAGTTTACTCACCTGGCACAGTGATTATTTCTGGCGTTGGAGAAGTAACCAATGTGAAAAAAGTGATAGAACCTGTTTTACAAAATGTAGCCAATTCTAAACTATTTTATATCGACCTCTCTTTTGAAAGTAAAAAATTAGGTGGAAGTAGCTTCTCTCAAATATTGAATAAACTCGGACAAGAGAGCCCAGGTGTACGTGATGCTAAGAAATTCAAAGCTGCATTTGATATTATGCAGGAAATGATTGAAGATAAATTGATTCTTGCTGGTCACGATATATCAGCCGGAGGCCTAATTACTGCATTATTGGAAATGAACTTCGCAAATATAAAAGGTGGTTTATCTGTTATATTAGATCAACTGAACGAAACAGATATTATCAAACTTTTATTTGCAGAGAATCCCGGAATTATCTTCCAAACAGACAAAATAGAAGAAGTTGAAAACCGACTTAAAAATAATGGTATCGACTATGCAATTATTGGAGAACCCATTGAAGAGAGAAAATTAACCATTATTCATCAAAATAAAGATTATTCATTTGATATCAATACGCTACGCGATACGTGGTATAAATCTTCTTATCTATTAGATCAGAAGCAAAGTGGAGAAGGTTTAGCAAAAGACCGTTTTGATAATTATAAAAAACAAGCTTTAAGCTATACGTTTAATGCTGATTTTGAAGGAAAACTTAGTCAATACGGTTTAAAACTAAAAAGAGAAAAATCTACGGGTATTAAAGCAGCAATTATCCGAGAAAAAGGAGTTAACGGCGATCGGGAAATGGCCTACTCGCTGTATCGTGCAGGTTTTGACGTGAAAGATATTCATATGACCGACCTGATTGCTGGTCGTGAAAACCTGGAAGACGTAAATATGATTGTTTATGTTGGAGGATTTTCTAATTCTGACGTTTTAGGTTCCGCCAAAGGTTGGGCCGGGGCTTTCCTTTATAATGAAAAAGCGAAAAAAGCATTGGATAATTTCTATGCACGCCCCGACACTTTAAGCCTTGGGGTTTGTAACGGTTGCCAGTTAATGGTTGAACTTGGTCTGGTTTATCCCGAACACGAAGAAAAACCAAAAATGTTCCATAATGCGAGTCATAAATTTGAATCTGGATTTATTAATGTTGATATCTACGAAAATAATTCGGTGATGTTAAAAACATTGGCTGGAAACAGATTAGGTATTTGGGTTGCTCACGGTGAAGGTAAATTCAGTTTCCCATATGCTGAGAGCAAATATAATATTCCATCGAAATACGGTTTTGAGCAATACCCAGCTAGTCCAAATGGTTCTGATTTTAATACTGCAGCTATCTGTTCAAATGACGGAAGACATTTAGCAATGATGCCTCATTTGGAAAGAGCTATTTTCCCTTGGCAGTGGGCACATTATCCTTCGGATAGAAAAGCGGATGAAGTGACTCCTTGGTTGGAAGCTTTTGTGAATGCTAGAAAATGGGTTGAGGAAAAAACTAAATAAATTTCTTTGTGCCTTAGTGCCTTTGTGGTGTTATTTTATTTTTTACCACAGAGTCACGAAGACACAGAGATAAGTTCAAAATAATATCCTAAATAAACTGAGCCGTATAAGATTTTTGATTTGCAATCAGCTCATCAGGTGTGCCTTCAAAAACGATTTCACCACCTTTGTCTCCACCTTCAGGGCCAAGGTCAATTACCCAATCGGCACTTTTAATCACTTCCATATTATGCTCAATCACCACTATAGAATGACCATTATCTATCAAAGCATAAAAGGCTTTTAGCAAATTATCGATATCGTAAAAATGCAAACCCGTTGTGGGTTCATCGAAAATAAAAAGGATAGGATTTGCCTGTTCGCCTTTGGATAAAAATGAAGCAAGTTTAATCCGCTGTGCTTCTCCCCCACTTAATGTACTAGAGGGTTGACCAACTTTTAAATAACCCAAACCTACATCTTGCAATGGTTTTAATTTGCTACAAATCTTTCGAATCACAGCACCTTCACTTTGATATTGACCAAAAAACGCGAGCGCCTGATTAATAGTCATATCCAAAATATCGTGGACGTTTTTATCGTGATATTTTATATCCAGAACTTCATCTTTAAAACGCTTCCCATCACATTCATCACATTTCAGATAAATATCAGCCATAAACTGCATTTCAATCTTTACTTGACCATCGCCTTCACAAGTTTCACAGCGACCGCCCGGAATATTAAAACTGAAGAAACCCGGTTTATAGCCACGTACTTTTGCAAGTTTTTGAGAGGAAAACAAAGAACGAATATCGTCCCAAACTTTTACGTAAGTCGCAGGATTTGAGCGCGAAGAACGACCAATAGGGTTCTGATCAATCAGTTCCACATCGGTAAGCTGTTTTAAATCTCCACCAATAAAATCGAACTTGCCCGTAATATTGGCATATCCACCATAATGTTTCTTTAAGGCAGGATATAAAATGCTTTTTATCAAAGATGTTTTGCCTGAACCACTCACTCCCGTAACCAGTGTCAATACATTTAGAGGGACTTTTAAATCAACATTCTTCAAATTATTCTCGCGAGCCCCTTTTAATTCGATAAAATTGCGCCACTGTCGCCTATAATCGAGTCGACTAACTTTTAGCTTTCCTGAAATATATTGAGCCGTTAAACTATATTTATCCTTTTTTAATTCGTCAAGCGTACCTGCGAAAACAAGTTCGCCACCTTGATAACCCGCTTTTGGACCAATATCGATAATATAATCGGCTGCACGAATAATTTCCTCATCGTGTTCGACAACAATTACCGTATTTCCAATATCCCGCAGATTCTTTAACACTTTAATCAAGCGTTGCGTATCGCGCGAATGCAAGCCAATACTGGGCTCATCTAAAATATATATTGAACCGACCAAACTGCTTCCCAAAGAAGTGGCCAAATTAATTCTTTGCGATTCGCCTCCTGATAAAGAGTTAGATAAACGATTCAGACTAAGATATGGCAGTCCAACATCAAGTAAAAAATTAATTCTACGATTAATCTCTTCTAATATTCTTTTACTTATTGTCTTTTCGTATTTATCTAATTTTAATCCTTGCATAAAAGCAAATAGAGTATCTAAAGGCATTTTTACCAAATCCGAAATGCTTTTTCCGCCTACTTTAACATAATTGGCATCTTTTCGTAAGCGTGTTCCTTCACATTCAGGACAGATAGTTTTACCTCGATATCGCGATAGCATAACACGGTATTGAATTTTGTAGGCTTGTTCTTCTACTTGCTTGAAAAAAGCATTTAAGCCTTCGAAGTACTCATTACCTTTCCACAGTAAATCATATTGCTTCTTGGTAAGTTCTGCTATTGGTTTATGAACAGGAAAATTAAATTTATCAGCACTAAAAATAAGTTGCTTACGCCACTCGCCCATTTTCTCCCCTCTCCAAGGAGCAATTGCTTCTTCATAAACCGAAAGCGATTTATTTGGAATTACCAAATCCCGATCTATACCAATTACTAAACCAAATCCATCGCATTTTTTACAAGCACCATAAGGATTATTAAAAGTAAATAGGTTTACGCTTGGCTCCTCAAACCGGATTCCATCTTTCTCAAATAAATTGGAAAAAGATTGAGTATTAGTAGATCCATCTTTATTATAAATTAATAGCGTACAATTACCATGACCTTCGTAAAAAGCCGTTTGAACGGAATCAGAAACACGACTTAAAAAGTCATCTGTTTTTTCAACACTCAATCGGTCAACAACCAAATCGAATTTAGTGATTGCCTTAAAATCTGACGCTATACTCAAAGCATCATCAATACGTAAAATATCGCCATTAAATTTAATCCTATTAAACCCTTGTTGTGCCAACACTTGCAAGTGCTCAGTAAGTGTACGGTTCTTCTTCAGGATAATTGGAGTAAGTATTAAAAAACGGGTATTTTCATCAAGATTTTCAACAAAATTAAGAACATCTTTAACGGTATGGCGCTTCACCAATTTATTTGAAATTGGAGAATATGTTTTCCCAATTCTGGCAAACAACAGTTTGAGATATTCATAAATCTCGGTATTTGTTCCTACCGTAGAACGTGGATTTCTACTAATTACTTTTTGTTCAATCGCGATAGCAGGAGAAATCCCTTTAATATATTCCACATCGGGTTTATCCATCTTCCCCATAAACTGTCGAGCATAAGAACTCAGGCTTTCTACATAACGTCGTTGTCCTTCGGCAAACAAAGTATCAAAAGCTAAAGATGATTTCCCAGAACCAGATAATCCTGTGATAACCACAAATTTATTACGTGGAATAGCCACGTCGATATGCTTTAAATTATGTATGTGTGCATCTTTTATTAAGATGTGTTTTTTTGGATCGAGATGCTGAAGTAAGTCGTTTGCCATTGAAATAAATATACGCCCTCTACTATAGGCAGCGCAAAAATAGGGATAAAATTTGCTTTTTATTCTTTTTTTTCCTTAATTTGCTAAGACTTTATCAAGAAGCATTAAAATTATTATTCACTAAAATCACATTATCGATATAGACCTTTACTCTTTTTAATCATATAAAAAAGGAGGAATTATGAAAGCATCCCATCCAAGCGATAAGGAGCTCATAAAAAGGTATTTGACGGGTAATGAATCTTCTCTCGAAATCATTATTAATAGACACAAGGATAGAGTATTTTCCTATATCTTAATGGTGGTTAAAAGTCCACAAATTGCAGATGATCTTTTTCAAGATACATTTATTAAAGTCATAAACACTTTAAAATCCGGTACTTATAACGAAGAAGGTAAATTTATTCATTGGGTAATGCGTATTGCACATAATTTGGTAATCGATCATTTTAGAAAGAAAAAACGAATACCAATTAAAGAAAATTCAGAAGACAGAGACACTTTTGAACTACTCAATATGAAAATAGAATCTGTAGAAGATATTATGATTACAGACCAAATTCATAAAGACCTAAAGATTCTTATTGATTATCTTCCTGAAGAACAAAAAGAAGTCCTTTTAATGCGTCATTATATTGGAATGAGTTTTAAAGATATTGCCGAACAGACCAATGTTTCTATCAATACAGCTCTGGGAAGAATGCGCTATGCAATACTGAATATTAGAAGGTTGGTTGAAGAAAATAATATTTCACTTTCGCATTCTTATTAATTCATATTGGACAAACAATAATGATAGAATAGGTACGTTACTACATTAGTATTAACAAAAATATGGCCTATGCTCTGGAAATCTACTCTCGAAAATCTTTACCCAAACAAGTCGTTAAACAAAAGAGAAATGGATCTTAATATCGTTAACCCCGATCCGCAAACTGTTCAAAATTTATTGGCTTATTCAAAAGCATTAAACGTATTGAAAAGTCCGTTTAAAAAGGGTAAAAAGCAAATTACTTTTCAATTAATTCTAAATTAAAAAAGTCGTCAGCTTTACGCTAACGACCTTTTTTAAAATTATCTTTTTAGAAGGAATCTAAGCTCCTAAAGTAGCAACCATAACTGCTTTGATGGTATGCAAACGATTTTCAGCTTCATCAAAAACAATTGATGCTTCTGATTCAAAAACCTCTTCGGTAACTTCCAATCCGTCCAATCCAAATTTCTGATAAACCTCTTCTCCTACTTTAGTTTCTCGGTTATGAAATGCAGGTAAGCAGTGCATAAATTTAGTATTCGGATTTCCAGTTAAAGCCATCATTTTAGCATTTACTTGATAGTCTCTCAATAAATCAATACGTTGCTGCCAAACCTCATCGGCTTCGCCCATAGATACCCAAACATCGGTATATAAGAAATCACATCCTTTAACGCCTTTAGCAATATCATCGGTTACGGTAATTGTTGCGCCTGTTTCTTTAGCAATTTCCATAGCTTGAGCTACCAATTCAGCAGTTGGCTGAACTTCTTTTGGAGCCACAGCTCTAAAGTCCATTCCCATTTTAGCAGCTCCAATCATCAAAGAATTACCCATATTGTTGCGAGCATCGCCTAAATAGGCAAAAGAAATTTGATGTAAAGGCTTATCGGAATGCTCCATCATTGTCATAAAATCGGCAAGGATTTGAGTAGGATGAAACTCGTTGGTTAAACCGTTCCAAACCGGAACACCAGCGTGAGCGCCAAGTTCTTCAACAATCGCTTGTCCAAAGCCTCGGTATTCAATACCATCGTACATACGACCTAAAACGCGAGCCGTATCTTTCATTGATTCTTTATTACCAATTTGAGAACCCGATGGTCCTAAATAAGTAACATGTCCACCCTGATCATTCACTGCAACTTCAAAGGCACAACGTGTGCGCGTAGAAGCTTTTTCGAAAATCAAAGCCACATTTTTTCCTTTTAATAGCTGGGTTTCTGTTCCCGCATATTTTGCTTTTTTTAAGTCGATAGACAAATCAAGCATAAATTTGATTTCTTTTGGTGTAAAATCCAAAAGCTTTAAAAAATTTCGGTTTCGTAAATTAAAAGCCATTTCTTAGAATTTAAATATCAATTAATCAATCTTTTAAGTCCACTACATTAGACTATACAAAACTATACATTTTCGTGTGAGAAAAAGAGCAAAATAAAAATATTTTCTTTCTTTCTTCTGTAAAAGCCTAGTCCATTAAAATATTGAATAAATTTACCCAATGATTATTTTAAACCGACCACAAACCGATCCATTCTTTAATCTGGCAGCAGAAGAGTTTCTAATAAAAAATACTACAGAACCTCTTTTTATGCTTTGGCAAAATACGCCTTCGGTGGTGGTTGGAAAACATCAGAATGCGCTGAAAGAAATCAACCTGAAATTTTTGCAAGAAAAAAATATTCCGGTTATTCGCCGTATTTCTGGTGGAGGAACGGTTTTTCACGATTTAGGAAACCTGAATTACAGCTTTATCAATTTTGGTCATAGAGAAAGTTTGGTTAATTTTAAAAAATACAGCCAACCCATAGTGGATGTGTTACAAAAAATGGGTGTTGATGCGCAATTAATTGGGAAAAGCGATTTAAAGATTAAGGGATTAAAATTCTCCGGTAATGCATCGCACGTATATAAAAACAAGGTATTGCATCATGGCACTCTCCTATTCAGTTCGGAGTTAAATATTTTGAATAATAGTATAAAAGTATCAGAGATAAACTTTAGCGACAAAGCGGTGCAATCTAACCGAAGTACAGTGACCAATATTCAAAGCCATCTGAAAGAAACGCTGAGCCTAGAAGAATTCAAGCAAAAAATTATTGATTTTGTGATGACTTCTTTTCCTGAGAC
>JAGGWH010000029.1 GCA_021157585.1 Bacteroidales bacterium
GAATGTATCCCGATACCGATTCGGCACCAATTCCATTAAGTAACGATTATATTGAGGAATTGGGAAACGATTTACCTTCTGATGTAATTGAACGCTATAATCAACTAAAAAAATGGAAGGTTGCTGAAGACACTTATACTTACATTTTTACTAATAATCTTTTTCCATTGATTTTGGATATAAAAGAAAGATTGGATATCGATCCAAAATATATGGGCAATTTTCTTGGTCATCGCTTGAAATTTATCGAAGGGCATTATAAACGTGCTGCCAATTTTAATTATAAAATTATTTATGGACTTTTTAAATATTTACTCGATAATAAGTTAGAATTAAATATAGCCGAAGAAATGCTTAAATTGCTTTATGAACATCCAAAGATGCAGTTCGAATCGGTATTGACAACTATAAAATTTAAAAAAGTAAAACGTAGTCAGATTTTTGATCAAGTGAAATTTTTGATTGAAAAATTTAAGCAAATTGGCATAAATCAAGATCGGGAAAATACGCAAAAATGGGTGATGGGTGAGCTTAGGAAATTAGCTTTAGGAAATATCGCATTAGCCGATTTGAAAAAAGAGGTAAATGCTGCTTGTGAGCAAATAGCTCAAAATTAAACATCAGAATCAAAAAAAATAAAAATGGCAGACGATATATTTCAAGGATACAAAGGAGACGCTTTAGACATATTGAAGAAATTTCAAGTGCGTGTTTGGGGACAGGCTGAGGTTGAAACCAGTAGAGGTGATTTTGTAGGAACTATTTTGCCGCGAGCAGAAAACGACGACGATCAGCATATTGTTATGAAAATACCTACCGGTTATAATATTGGTATAGATGTTCAAACGATTATAAAAATGAAGGAAACGGGCTATAAGAAAGCTAATTATAAAATTCCCGAAAAAGAATTTCCTAAAACTCCCGGTTTGCCTCGTGTAAAGTTGTTTGGAACAGGAGGCACTATTGCTTCTCGCTTAGATTACCGAACAGGAGCGGTAATTCCTGCTTTTTCGCCCGGAGAATTGTATGGTGCAGTTCCTGAATTGGCCGAAATATGTAATTTAGAAACAGAAAAAGTATTTGCTGTTTTCTCTGAAAATATGGGACCAAAACAATATATTTCTCTCGCAAAAGCTATTGGTCGTGAAATTGAAAAAGGTGTTGATGGAATTGTTATTGGTCACGGGACAGATACTTTGCATCATACGGGTGCTGCTTTAACTTTTATGATTCAAGATCCGCCTGTTCCTATTGTTTTGGTGGGTTCACAACGTTCTTCAGATCGGCCAAGTTCTGATGCAGCATTGAATCTGATACACGCAATGTATACGGCCGGACATAGCGATATTGCCGAAGTAATGGTTTGTATGTTTGGTCCAACTTCCGATGATTATGGATTACTTCATAAGGGAACGCGAGTACGTAAAATGCACTCTTCTTATCGTTCTACTTTCAGAACTATAGGAGATACCCCTTTGGCGACTGTTAAATGGGGAAAAATTAAAGCTATTAAAAAGGAGTACAACCACAGACGAAAAGATAAGAATGTAAAAATCCTTCCTTATTTCAGCGATAAAGTAGCAATGCTTTATTATTATCCTGCAATGAAGCCTGATATTTTAGATGCGATGGTAGATGCGGGCTATAAAGGAATTATAATTGTTGGAACGGGATTAGGTCACGTAAATAAAGAATTATATCCTGCTATTGAGCGAGCGCATGAAAAAGGTGTGCATATGTTTATGACTCTACAAACTCTTTGGGGGTATGTGCATATGTTTGTTTATGATACTGGTCGGGATATGATGGCTAAAGGGATTATTCCTGCCGGAAATATGTTACCCGAAGTAGCATTTATTAAATTAGGCTGGGTTTTAGGACAAACGGATGATCCGGAAGAAGTTAAAAAGCTAATGCTTACGCCAATTAATGACGAAATTACATCACGCGAGCCTTATAATGGCTATTTAATTCTTCAAGGTGGAGTTCCTGAAGTTGAGGAGTTTATTAAAAAGGTAAGAAAATAGATTTAATTTATCGGTATTTCTTGAAAACAGCTTGAATTTTAGTCTTTTATGGCATAAATCATCCTTGGACGATTGAATAAATCTTTCTTTAATTCAATTTTATGATAGTTAAAAGCCTTGAGTAAGGAAAGCATTTCATCACCTTTTTGTTCGTTAATTTCAAAGTAGATTCTACCTCCTGAAACAAGATGAGTCTTTGTAAAACTTAATATTTTTCTATAAAATATTAGCGGATCATTATCTTTCACAAATAGAGCTTGATTGGGTTCATATTGCAAGACATTTTTTTTCATAAAGGTTTTTTCTGCCTCTAAAACATATGGCGGATTGCTAACAATAATATCAAACTTTGTATCGAAGAACTTAGGCGGATTAAGAATGTCTATCAAATCAAGAGAAAGTCCGGCATTTAATTCCCGATTATTAATTTCTGCAATTTTAAGAGCTTCAGTTGAAATGTCTATTCCGCTAACTATTGCTTTTGAGAGTTGTTTTGCTAAACTAATTGCTATGCATCCACTGCCTGTTCCAATATCCAGTATTTTACTTTGTGAGTGTGGTTTTTCATTATCAATAATCCATTGTACTAACTCTTCGGTCTCAGGACGTGGTATTAAAGTGTGTTCGTTTACCTTGAAATTATATCCGAAAAATTCAGTTCTACCAAGAATATATTGAATGGGCTTTTCTGTTTTTAAATCTTTAATCGCAAAGTTAAATTTTAATAATTCAGATTCACTAAGAGCATAATCGGGATTTAAGATAACGCTAGTTTTATCCATTTTTAAATAATGCTCGCAAAGCAGATAAAAAAACGATAGTATCTCTTTCTCATCAAAGAGAGGCTTTAATTCTGTTTTAGCGAAATTTAATACAGATTTTAGTCGATTAGATGGAATTCTCATTTGAAAATTATTAATACGCAAAACTATATCATTTGTATTTATAAATGCACTTATTAGAGCATTTTAAATTTATGAAACTTAATTTCAATATTTAATTAAATCGAATTTAAATCGAAATAAATAGGAAGGGATTAAGATTTGTATCCAAAATTAGCAACTATTGATTTGGGAGAAAAATTAGGGAGTTCACAAATAGATTTATTTTCTAACTTTGCTCATTCACATTATTTAGTAATTTGAATAATTTTTTAGAATGCTCGATATATTATCACTTTTCCAGGAATGTAAAAATAAAGGTCAAAATGCAGTTTTATGTTTGATAAGCCAATCTGTTGGATCAACACCTCGAAAAGTTGGATCTAAGATGTTAGTATATCAAAATGGTAGTATTGAAGGAAGTGTAGGAGGAGGTAAAATAGAGCATTTAGTTATTCAGGATGCCTTAAAAGTAATAGGTTCTTCAGTTTCAAAATCAATTGATTATGATTTAAGTGGAGATGCTGCAATGCAATGCGGAGGGAAAATAAGTATATATTTTGAGCCATCTCAAACTAAGTCGACACTTTATATTTTTGGCGCCGGTCATATAGGAAAAGTGCTTTCGCGATATGCAAGTGAGTTTGCTTTTAATATTACATTATTAGATAATAGAGCAGACATTATTCCTGAAAATAGGGTAGAAGGTGTGCAATATTTATCGGGAGAGTATGATACTTTACTTAAGAAATTATCTTTCAATGCTAACACTTTTGTAATCTCTACTACGCATAAACATATTCATGATGAAGAAATTATTGCTTACTGCTTGAAAAAGCCTCACGCATATTTAGGAATGATGGCAAGCAAACGAAAAGCGGCTTTGGCTAGAAAAAAATGGAAGGAAATTCCCGGATTAGAGATAGAAAAGATAGATAATGTTTTTGCACCGGTTGGAGTTTCTATTAATTGCGAAACACCTGAAGAAATTGCTATTAGTGTTTTGGCACAACTTATTGATTTTAAGAATAAATTAAAATAATATTTTTGATGGAATATAATAATTCTACTATACAATTTTTGCTAAACGACGAACTTAGAACTATTGATTTTAATGTTGATAAAGCATTAAGTCCAACGACTACGGTTTTGAATTATGTTCGTGATTATGCACATTATAAAGGAGTAAAAGAAGGTTGTGCCGAAGGCGATTGTGGTGCTTGTACATTGGTTATTGCCGAATTAGGCAGTGATGATGAATTACATTATAAAACTATTACTTCTTGTATTGTTTTTTTACCTTATTTAAATGGAAAACAGCTTTTTACCGTTGAGTATTTAGCCGAAAAACAAAATGGGCAAACCGCTTTGCATCCTGTACAAGAAGCTTTGGTGAAAACAAATGGAAGTCAGTGTGGATATTGTACGCCCGGGTTTGTAATGTCGCTATTTAACTTATATAAAACTGTTGAGTCCCCAAACAGAAAAGATGTTGAGCAAGCAATAAGTGGTAACCTTTGTCGATGTACCGGATATCAATCAATTTTAGATGCGGCATTTTTGTTTAAAGATCTTCCTAAAGAGGATAAGTTTTCCCTATTAAAAGAAAAGCATATTCAGGATTTAAAGAATATTTTGGCTAATTCAGTAGATTTTTTAGTTGAGCGTGAAACAGAAGTTTATTTTCAACCTATAACATTGAAACAGGCTTTGGAATATAAAAAGGAATATCCCGAAACTGTTTTAATGGGGGGAGCTTCGGATTTGGCTTTATTGAAAACTAAGAAACATCAGGATTTACCACATTTATTAGACCTCTCGCATATTGCCGAATTGCAAAGTATTGTAAAAAAAGATGATTATTGGGAAATAGGAGCCGGTGTTTCTTTGGAGCATCTCCGTATGACTTTTGACAATAAATTTCCTTCTTTTCGAAAGATGTTAGATGTTTTTGGCTCTCAGCAAATTAGAAATATGGCTACGCTTGGAGGTAATTTGGGTTCAGGTTCGCCTATTGGTGATACCTTGCCTGTTTTGATGGCGCATCAAGCAGAATTGTTAATTGAAAGTGCTGATCAACAACGTACTGAAAAACTTGAAGACTATTTATTGGGGTATAGAAAAACAAGTTTGATGCCTGATGAAATTATTACTAAAGTGCTTTTGCCAAGCGATGAGGATAAGATTATCTGGTCTCAAAAAGTTTCTAAACGACGTGATTTAGATATTTCTACTGTTAGTGCCGGTTTTGCCCTAAAACTTACAAAAGAGAGAAAAGTACAAAGTATTATTTTGGCTTTTGGAGGTATGGCAGCTATTACTAATAGAGCTTATAAAACGGAAGATTTCCTTTTAGGAAAAGTATGGGAAAAGCCGATTGTTGAAGAGGCTATGGAGATACTCGAAGTTGAGTTCACTCCGCTTTCTGATGCTCGCGCAGAAGCGGTTGGTCGTAAGCTTTTAGCAAAGAATCTTTTGCTTAAGTTTTACCTCTTTACGCAAGGAGTTTAACTGTGGATACCCCTTCACCCTACGAAGGTTTTAAACCCTCGTAGGCTTGTGGTTCATGTCCTCGTAGGGAGTGTCTTTTTTACTGATGCATAGGTCTCAAAAGATCATTAATAATCTTAACAGGGTTAAAAGTTTCGATAGGAACTTCTACAAATACTGTAATCCAATCGGCCATAGCACCATTCCAAAGTCCGGGAAGTTCTTGAGCTTTTAGCTCTCTTCCATTTTTTGATTTAATAGAGATAAAGCCCGTTTTAGGATCAACAAACTCTTTTAAATCGAATTTGTTTCCTTTGAAATCATAAATACCACAAACTAAATCGACTGGATTAAAATGGGTTGCATTTTTAACAATATCGGCTTGTGTTGCATTGGAGAAATCAATTTGTGACGATTCCACTATTTGCAGTGATTCCATTCCGCTTTCATTTTCTACCAAGAATGGACCTCCGCCGGGTTCACCTTCGTTTTTCACCATTCCGCAAACACGAATTGGACGGTTTAGCATTTGATAAGTCCAATCCACTTGTTCCAGCAGTTCTTTAGATCGAATAAACTTGGGAATATGAATAAAAAGGACGTCTTCCATAAAATTAAAAAGTCCGCTCATAAACTTTTCATCAAAGTTGCCAATCTCCAGAGACTCAAGATAATCAAAGACTGCAGATTGAATTTCTACAAGATAGCTTCCAATCAATTTTTTATAATCGTAAGTGGGCTGACGATGTTTGTCAGGAACAATATTGTCAATATTTTTAACAAAAATTATGTCGGCTTCAAGCTCGTTAAGATTTTCAATTAAAGCACCATGTCCGCCCGGACGAAATAATATAGATCCGTCATTTTCACGAAAAGGCTCATTATTTAAATCAACAGAGATAGTATCCGTTGAAGGTTTTTGTTGTGAAAAACTTATTTCAAATTCTACCTTATATTGATTTGCATATTTTGGAGCAATCTCATTAATAACTTCCTCAAATTTTGTTTGATGCTCAGGTGAGACAGTAAAATGTAAGTTCACTTTATTGTTGTCATCCTTTCCGTAAACAGCACCTTCAACTAAATGCTCTTCAATAGCTAAACGATTTTTATCAGGATATGGATGAAATTTTAACAAGCCTTTCGGTAAAGTTGCATATTCAAGGCCATCTTTATCAAGAAGATTATTCAAAATGCTGAGGTAATCTTTTTGTTCTAATTTGTCATTGATATTCAGCCCTTTACTTTTCATCTTTTTCCCCAAATCAGAATAAAAAGCGAAGTTTTTTATGTGTGAGAAGAAATAAGCCACAGAATTAAAATCAGAATCGTCAGATAAATAAAGAGTTTTACCCTTTTGCAATTCTTCTCTAAACTCAAATAAATGCTTGAACATACGAGAAGCAGCCCCCGAAGCAGGAACAAATTTAATTAAAGATTTTTCTGCAATAGAATTGGTGTAATTTGCAATTAATTCTTTAGTTTCGTCTTCAGAGAATGTTTTAAGTCCTTTTCCCGGAGTAGCAGCAGCTTTTAATTTGATAAAGGGAAATCCTGTTTTAAAATTTTTAAGTTGGTTTTCAACCTGTTCGAGGCTCATGCCTTTTGCTTCAATTTGTTTGATGTCCTTAGTGGTAAACATGGGTTCTTTCGTTTAAATGTTAATCAACTTTCTCTCTTATTCAAAAGTAAGAATAATTTTGAAACCCTTTTTCTGAAAGAAAAAATTTATACATTTGCAGTGTAAATTTCAGTATTTTTTCATAACTGGAATGAAGCCCAGATGGCGAACCGAAGCTAACTCGAATTTTTTATAATTTGGGAAATGTTAAATAGCGAGCTCCGTCAGATGGGCGAAATGAAAATGAAGCCCAGATGGCGAAATTGGTAGACGCACCAGCTTGAGGGGCTGGCGCCCGTTTAGGGTGTGCAAGTTCGACTCTTGTTCTGGGCACTAAAAGCTTCGAGATAATCTCGGAGCTTTTTTATGTTATAATACGACTTTCCCCATCAGAACTCAATGTTTTGCACATTATTAAAATCAGCGCAATTAATTACAATATTTGTTATAAATTTGAGTTCTGTAAATATGTAATTATGAAAAAAGTATTTAAAATTTCGGTCAAAATTTTTACGCTCTTGATGCTAATATCTCTTTTTCTATCTTGTGAAAAAGAAGATACTCCTAAGGAGGGAGAAGCCCCGCTATTAACTCAAAAAGTAAACGATTTTATCTTAGTTAGTATGGAAGATGTATATCTGTGGGAGGATTATTTACCCGAAATTGATAATAATTTTGAATTCGATTCAGAAGAGTATTTTTATAAATTACTTTATGATGAGGATAAATGGTCGTTTATTACCGATGATATTGAGGCTTTGGAAGCCAGTTTTGCAGGGGTTGAAACTACTTTTGGCTATTCCTTGGCTTTTGGTCGCTTCTCTAATACCGGAACTTTATTCGCTTTAGTAGAGTATGTTTATCCTGATTCTCCTGCTTCTCGTGCAGGAATTATTCGTGGCGATATTATCCTTTTACTTAATGGAGGCGATATTACCGATGATAATTATAAGGATCTTTTTTATGGATCAACAATCTCTATTACCAAAGGGATTAATAATAATGGAAGTATAGTAGCTGGGAGCTCTTTAAGCATGACCTCCGAAATATTAAACCTTGATCCTGTGTTAATTACTGATATTATTGAGGTAAATGGACATAAAGTTGGCTATCTATTTTATGCTCAGTTTATTAGTAATTATAATACAAGTTTAGATGATGCTTTTCAGTATTTTAAAAGTAATGGTATTACCGATTTGGTACTGGATATTAGATATAATCCCGGGGGATATATTTCTGCCGCACAGTATTTGTGCAGCTCTATTGCTCCGCAGGCGATAGTAAGTGCCGAAAATGTTTTGGTAAATATGCAATGGAACTCCTTTTATCAGAACTATTGGCAAGAAAAAGGTGTTTATAATCAAATAGAGCTTAATTTTTTATCTACTAATCCTGCAAATTTAGATTTGGACAAAGTATATATTTTAACCGGGAGCGGATCTGCTTCGGCTTCTGAGTTGACGATTACCGGATTAGATCCTTATATGGATGTTATTCTTATAGGTGATACTACTTACGGAAAATATACAGGAAGTATCACTATGAAACCCGAAGACATTTATGTCGACCCTAATTATTATGCCGATTTTGATAATTGGGGTATTCAGCCAATAGTTTTACGCTATGCCAATGCTAATGGAGTTACGGATTTTAAAGATGGTTTTGCTCCCGATTTTTATGTTTATGATGATTTATGGGCAGGTATTCCTTTGGGCGATCCAACAGAGCCGTTATTAGACAAAGCTCTTGAACAAATTACAGGAGTTGCTAAAGCAAGCTTACTCAAAAAGCAAGCTATTCCTTCTTATGAGATTATTGGTCGTGGATTTTCTCGTTTTGATAAGCAAAAGCAAAACTTGATCTTTGATTTTCCGAAGAACAAGAAATAATTTCTCTGTAATACTATAAAGTTTAGGTAAACGCATCTAATTTAAATACAAGAATGGAAAAGACATCTTCAAATAACACAAAATATTAAATATCAGCGGTTTATAATTTGTTGCGCTTTAAGTCTTAAAATTAATAAACTTAGCGGCTTGGCGACTTAGCGAGAAAAAATATCACGCAATGGCGCTGAGACGCAAAGAAAAAGCATTTATTGAATATTAAGATGCCTTTGCCTTGAAAAAAGTGTTAGCTAGAAAGTTTTGCTTAAATTTTATTGTATATTTGTGATGAACTCTTATTAATTAAATAACCAAAATTGAACGTAAATCACATATTCAATACATTACTTTCACCGATTACCCTTTCATTTAGAGATAAAAAAATTGAAAGTGATTATATCAATTATTATAGTCGGAAAATTATTGTTAATGAGCGTATTGCTATATTTCTTGCTCTGGGGATTTACCTCATTTTTTCTTTTCTTGATAGCTTTTTATTTCCTGATTTTGAAGCCGTTTTTCATCAAATTCGATTTTTCATTATCACCCCGTCTATCCTTTTGATTTTTTTATTCACTTTTCATTCTTCATTTTTTAAGTATATACAAGTTATTACTTCATTGATGATAATCATTGGAGCCGCAGGTATTATTGCGATGTTGTATATTGGAGGCGAAGAAGTTGCTGCTTTATATTATGTTGGTTTAATACTTGTCCTATTGTTTAATTACGAATTTTTAAAGCTGAGATTTCTAACGGCAAGTATTGTTGGAGCTTTGATATTGATTGGGTACTTCATTGTTGCATTACTAATCAATATTTCTCATCCTGTATTAGTTACTAGTTTATTTTTCCTTGTTGGAGCTAATGTTTTAGGAATGGCATCCGTTTATTCTTATGAGTTTCTCAGCCGCCAATATTTTTATTCCAATTATCAATTAGAAAAGGAGAAGGCTAAAACCATAGAAATAAACGAGAATCTTGAAAATCAAGTTTTAGAGCGTACTTCCAACCTAGAGAAAACGAATAAGGAATTGTATGAAGCTAAAGTCATTGCGGAAGATTCTGAACGCATGAAATCTGTTTTTTTAGCTACGATGTCGCATGAGTTGAGAACGCCTCTAAATGCTATCATTGGGTTTTCCGATATTATACATTCTGAAGATAACGATGATGAAGAAACCCGAGAGTATGCTCAGATTATTAATAAAAGTGGTACTCATTTACTAAGTTTAGTCGAAAGCTTATTTGATATTACCCTTATAGATTCTGGACAAGTGAAGTTAAGTATGGGCGAATATAGTTTGTTCGATACGCTTTCCGATGTGAATAGGATTATGCTTAAAGAAAGGGAAATCTTAGGAAAAGAGGATGTAGATTTGAAATTTCATACCGGGGAAATAAAAACGGATTTTAGGATTTATACCGATGGAAGTAAAATAAAGCAAGTCTTGATTAATCTCCTAAAAAATGCTTTAAAATTTACGGAATCTGGTGAAGTTGAGTTTTGGTGTGAAGAAATTGAAGAGCATAACAAACCCTATTTAAAATTCTATGTTCAAGATACAGGTATTGGTATTCCAAAGGAGAAAATAGATTTGGTTTTCGATGTGTTTAGGCAAGTAGATGATACTCATTCTCGTAAATATGGTGGTGTTGGTATTGGATTAACCGTTGTTAGGAAAATTGTAGCTATGCTCGATGGCAAAGTAGGTGTTGATTCTGATGAAGGTAAAGGCTCTTTGTTCTATTTTACAATTGGTAATTTTATAAAAAAAGAAGACGAATCTAAATTAACTAAAGATATTGAGAACGTAACTGTTTTAGAACCTCTTGATGCAGAGATATTAATTGTAGAAGATGACGAGGCGAGTTATTATTTACTCGAATTTTTATTGCAAAAAAGAGGAGCGAAAATAAGATGGGCTAAAAATGGAGAAATTGCTCTTAATATGGTAAAAGAACATAAGACTTATGATCTTATTCTGATGGATATCAATATGCCATATTTAAGTGGTTATGATACTACAATGCGAATCAAGCAATTGTATCCCAATCAAATTATTATTGCGCAGACAGCTTATGCCGTTGCTGGGGATAAAGAAAAAGCTTTAGAAGCAGGTTGCGACGATTATATCACAAAACCAATATCTGCTCAAAAGCTTAACAATATAATTACGGAGTTTATTTAGTATTTCCTTCAATTACGGTTATCCAATAATTTTTAGTGCAATCTCTTTTCCTTGCTTCACTCTATCGGCAATTCCAACGCCATCGCGCATGCTACCGGCTAAGAATAAACCTGAGTTTTCCTTTTCAATTTGGGAAATACTTGCTAATCGTGCTTCGCTATCAGCACCGTATTGGGCAATGGCCTGATTGTAATAATTGAGTTCAAATAAATCAGGTTTAAAATCTTTTAAACCCATCATCTCTTTAAAATCTTTTGCTATTCTTGCTTTAAGATCGTTTTCCGGTAGTTCAGTCAGATAGGCTTTGCGCATTCCTCCGGAAAAAATAGTAAAAAGTGCTCCGCCTTTTGGTGCCCTATTTTCGAATAGGCTCGACATAAACAAAACGCCTAAAATGTTTTTGTCCTCTCTGTAGGGAACAAGGCCTCCAAATGCATTTAATTCTCTTCCTTCCCACTTTTTAAATCCTATGCTAGCTTCCACTACTTTGGCATATTTTAAAGACTCAATAGGTTTTAGTGTATCTTTATTTATAAATGGCATTAAATTAGATAGTCTTTTGCTTGTTCCGGTATAAACTATTTGAGAAAATTGTTGTTTTTTTCCATTTTCAAGAACTGTAAAAGCATTATCTATAATTTCAACTTTTGTTTTTGTAAAAATGTTTTCCTTTCCAACTTCTTCTACTAAAGCCGAAATTAATTTGCCTAAACCTCCCTTGGTAGAAAATATTTTTCGGCTGGCTTTTTTGTCGTTTTCTGTTTTTGGTATTCTTGCTTTTTTAATGGCTCCACCAATAAAACTACCATAATCTTGCTCTAGATTATACAATTTTGGAAGCGCATATTTTGGAACAATATAAGCTGGGTCGCCCGCATAAATACCAAGTATAAATGGATCGATAGCATAATCTAAAAAGCTATTCCCTAAGCGTCTTTTTACCAGTGAAGCTAGATCTTCGTTCGGATTGCTTCCTTTTTTACGAAAAGGTTCACCTAAAACACGCAATTTATCACTAAACTTAAATAGGGGAGTCCCAATTGCAGAAAGTAAACCGGAAGGAAGCGGATGCCATTTTCCATTCTTCCAAATCAAACGTTTTTCAGAACTATCATTGGCTAATTCCAGCTCGCATTTTCCTTCTAATTCGCAAAAAAGATCAGCTATTTCGGCATGAGAGATAACGCCACTATTTGGACCTGTTTCGTAAAGGAAAGTTCCGTCTGTTTTACTTTGCATCACGCCACCAAGTTTGTCGCTTTTCTCAAAAACAGTAAAGGGAATGCCGGCTTTTTTTAAATAAAAAGCAGTGGTTAAACCTGTAATTCCTGCACCAATAATGGCGACTCTTTTTTCTTCCATTTTAAAGTGCTTTAGAGAAATTTTTATGGTTAGTTTTCATTTTCGGATCAAAACTTGCAGCTATATTTCGCATAAAGAATTGACCTTCATCTGTAATTTCAATTGTATCTTCTTTGAATATTAATAAACCTTCTTTTTCAAACTGTTTAATGGTTTCTTCTTCAAAAGTAACTATTGTTTTTAGTTTGTCGATAGTAATATTATATTTTGTAGCTATACGATAAAAAGACAGATAATTATTGCACATCAACTCATTAATTACTTCTCTAATAATTTTCTCGTCGTTATTAACGAAATATACTTTTTCTACGGGTAATTCTCCGGCTTCAATAGCTTTTTTGTATATACGTATGTCTTTAGTATTTTGCAGGTAAGCATTGTCTAACTGACTAATTCCACTTACACCCAAAGCATAAACCTGTCCGGTAGTTTCTCTTGTACAATACCCTTGGAAATTTCTGTGTAATGTCTTGGTATTTAATGCAATGCTTAGTTCGTCTTTTGGTTTAGCAAAATGATCAAGTCCAATTGGAACATATCCGTTTTCTGTTAAAACGTGATATGCAGCATCAAATAAAGCTATTTTCTGTTCGGCATTTGGCAAATCGTACTTTTCTAATTTTTTTTGTGCTTTTTTTAGCCATGGAACATGAGCATAAGAGAATATTGCCAAACGATCGGGATTGGCTGATACTGCTTTATTTATTGTAGAATTGAAACTTTCGGGGGTTTGGAAAGGAAGTCCATAAACAAAATCAAGATTAACAGAAATATCACCTTTGCTTTTAATGTACTCCACAAGTTCATCGATTGGAATGATGGATTCGTCGCGGTTTACCGCTAACATAACATTTGATTCAAAATCTTGAACTCCTAAACTCATACGGTTAATGCCACTTTTTATTAGTCGGTCAACATATTCAAAAGTTAAATGTGCAGGATGGCATTCCATTGCAATCTCAGGTTTTTGAGTAAATTCAAAATTATTGAAGAACATTGCCATTATGCCTTCTACCTCTTCAATAGGTAAATAGTTTGGTGTTCCACCACCCCAATGTATTTGAGATATTTTTCTATTTGGATCGAGCAGATTTTTATAAATAAGGATTTCCTTTTTCAATGTCTCTACATAGTTTTTTATCATTCCTTGATCCTTACTAATAATGGTGTTACATCCACAGTAATGACAGAGTTTACCGCAAAAAGGAATATGTAGATAAAACGATATGTTTTTGGGTTCCGACTGATTAGATTCTACTAAAGCAGCAATGTTCTTTTCAGCGGTAAATCCCTCGTGAAAATAGTTTGCTGGTGGATAGCTTGTATAGCGAGGTGTTGGAACATTGTATTTTTGAAGAAGAGCTTCTGGAATTTTCATAGATTTTGATTTTTATAACAACTGAAATACGATTTATCTCTTTGTGTCTCCTTGTCTCTGTGGTTAAATTTTCACCACGGAGGCACAAAGTCACAATGAATTTTATATTGGGTTATTAATATTTTTCTCTAAATTTTCTTTATAAAGGAATGGAACAATTATTAAAACAAATAAGGCAAGTCCTATTTCTATTTTGAATAAGCCATTATAACCAAGAGCTTGTGCAATTTTTCCACTGCTAACAGCAATAATTAAACTACTAAGATGAGTCAGCACAATTTGCAAAGTAAAATCAGTGCCTTCTCGTCCTGGTCTTACGCTATCCATACTGATGGTATAAATGATTACGGAAGCCATACCGTAAGTTCCCCAAAGCATTAAAATAGCAGGTAGCAATTGCGATAGCGTGGGAGTGAAGCTGCTTAGCCAAGCAAAATAAATACCAACACCCAAGCCCAAATAAGTTATTAGATAAAGTGACTTTCTTTTTCCCAGATATTTTATAATGAAGCCTGCCGCAAAAGCCATAAGAGCTCCTGCTGCAGCTCCATAAATACCGGATATAATACCTATTTCTTTGATATTATAGCCTAAATCTACCATCCAGGGTTTTACCATAGTTAGAATACCAATAATACCTGAATAATAAAAGATAAGTAATAATATACGTTTATTAATACCTTTTTGGGTAAAGAATAAATAAATGTCTTTTAATGAAATCTTTTTGTCTGTTTTTTGAACCGATTCTTCTTTGGATTTGTAAAAGTAGAGAGGGATAAGTGCTAAGAGAACGAAGGAAGCTAATCCGATTAACAGCATTTGCCAACCATAATAATGGTAAATAACAAGTAGCACTCCGCTTCCTGTTAGAGTGCCCAGAAATGTTCCTGCCGATTGCATACTGTTTCCAAAGCTGCGTTCTCCTTTTTTTAGAATTAGAATAGCAAAAGCATCTGTTGCAATATCTTGTGTTGCTGAAGCTGTGAAAGCAATTAGCATTAAAACAATAATAGTAGTAAAGTTAGTTTCTAAGCTAAGGAAGGCGATACTAAAAATAATGAGGGCGTAGAAAAGTTCTGAAAATAAGATCCACTGTTTGTATTTTCGTAGTGTTGTAGCCGTTTTGTCTATCATTGGAGCCCATAGGAATTTTATAATCCATGGTAGTTTAATCAGTTGAATCAATCCAATGGAGGTAAGCGAAAAGTTTTCTGTTCGCATAATTACAGGCATCACCGTTGAGAAAAAACTCATAGGGATAGATTGAGCCAAGTATAGACTTAGGAGAGTAGAGTATTTCCGGATAGGATTAGTTTGCATTGGCCAAAATTATTGATTTTGTTTGGGTTTAAAAAATGAACAAGGAATGAAAGCCAAATTCTTATTAGCATAGAAGCTTTTTTTGAATTTTTCAATCATTCCTTGTTCGGAATCAATCAATCGAAATTAACATATTTAAAAACTAAATTTCATTATTATATATTGACATTAACAAAAACGCCGTATTGTACAGGTTTTCCTAATTGGACATATGAGTTTCCTAAAGATTCAAAATAGAAAGCATTATAATCCGTATCTAAGACATTTTTACCCCAAATACCAAAATCGAAATTTTTAGAATGGAAATTTAAACGACCATTAAGAAGTCCGTAAGACTCTTGTTCCGCTGTATTTGCATCATTCCAAAATAATTTTCCTATTTGTTGATAGTTTACTGATAAGGTAGCATTTCGGATAGCTCTATTAATATATACTGTATAATTACCGCCTAAGTTTAAAGTATATTCAGGAATATATGGAATTAAATTTCCACTATAATCAGTGTCTTCATCGCGTTGATAATCTAGAAATTTAGCTTCAGTATATCCATAAGCTCCCCAGATAGTTAGGTTTTTATTTACCATAAAACGTAGCTCTAACTCAAGTCCTTTGCTTTCAGAATGTCCGGCATTATCTAACATAGAACCGGTTCCACTTGGTACGGGTTGATAAATCTGTTGGTTTTCCCAATCAATATAGAAAAGGTTAAGATTAGTAATTAGGCGATTATTCATACAAATAGATTTGATTCCAAATTCGTAGTTGGTGCTATATTCAGGATCAAAAGTACGGTCTTCGTCATTTTCAAAAGTTGAGTTAAAACCACCGGCTTTATATCCTTTACTAATAGTTGTAAAAAATGTAATATCCTCAGTTGGTTGAAAGCTTAAGCTAACTTTTGGTAGAATTTGGGTGAAATCCAAATCGCTTTCAAAAGCATCTGTAGCAATGCTGTTTCCGCTTAGCCATTTTTCATAATCGTAATTAAGTGTTGTAGTTTCGTAATCGGCACGAATTCCAAGAGTAGCTTTAAATTTCCCAAAGGGATAACTAACTTGTCCGAAAACAGCAGTTCCGCTTGTTGGTTGATCGTATACTTTGATATAATTAATTGGACCCGGTAGGTGATATCTTGTAATGGCATCGCTACCGTAGGTTACTCCAACTTCTTTATCTGAACCTTGATGAAAAGCAAATAATCCGGCTATCCAATTAACTTTAGAAGTTCTTAAAGAGCGTATAGTTAACTCTTCAACAAATGTATTTTGAGCTCTATCTTGTGTAACCCAGAATAAATCATCAGATGTAAAATCTTGATCTATTCCTTGATAATCTTCCATATACTGATAACTGCTTGCCGATGACAAAATAAAGTTATTAGCATGATATTCCATTGTTAAACCTACTGAAAGCAAGCTTCTTTCGTATGTGCTTTCTTGGTTGTAATTAATATCTGAAGCACTTTGGGTAGCAATATCATAAACAGCATAAGGATAACCTTTCTGCTTATGCTTTTCGAAATTCACAGAAAGTACAGATTTGAATCTTTCTGATGGATTATAAAGTAATTTAAAATGTCCATTATAAATATCAAACTTATCTGCTTGAGTATCTGAAAAAGTATTAGTGAAATTACCGTCGCTATGCGCATTTGCTCCTCCAACAATAACAGCAAGGCTTTCGCTTAATTTCTGGTTGGTTTCAAATGCTGTTTTAATATGATTGTTTACTCCGTATTCAACTTTAGCATTTCCTGTAGAATTGAATTTTGGTTGCGGGGTATAAACTTTAATAATACCTCCCATAGTGTTTCTTCCGTATAAAGTACCTTGTGGTCCACGTAGAACTTCAATTTTTTCTAGATTAAAAAACTCAAAGTTAAAAGTTCCTTTGTCAAAATATGGAACATCATCTACATATAAGCCCACAGAAGGATTATTTATTCTAGACCCAATACCACGAATATAAATAGGTGCTGTTAAACGAGTTCCGTAATCGGGCATAAATAGATTCGGAATACGAGCACTTAATTCCGGTAGTGAATTCAAGTTCTGTTCTTCAATTTCTTTACTGGGAATAAAAGAAGTAGCTGCTTGAATTTCCTGCATATTGTCTTCTGTTTTGGAAGCCTGAATAATAATTTCATTTAATTTAACCGTATCTGTTAAGAGTGTTAAATCTTCAAGCGAATAAGAAGATACTTCTTGTGCAAATATAAAGCTTGGGAACAATAGTGCTACGAGAAATAATTTGTATTTATTCATTTTTATAAATTTATGTAAATGTATTTTTTCGTGCAATTTTAGGAATAGATTTTGAGGAAAATCTGTAGTTTTTTATTTTGTAAAATGGAGAATGGGTTTTGTTTTATTTTTAGTTGTGGATATATGTGATTGTTTGAATTAATATGATAATTTTAGAAAAGGTTTGATTTGGGAGAACAAAAGCTTGTTATTGTAATCTATTTACAATCAATATAATATGTAAATTACTTGGTGCTTATCTGCCTGCAAGTCGATTAATCTTTATAAAAAAAATTTTTTTGAATTCTGAAGATTCTGAAGATTAATAATGATTTTAAATTAAAAAAACTGCAACTAAGTTTTTGATTAAACTTTAATTATGTGGTTTTTCTTCTATTTTGGAAAAATTAGTTTAACAACATGTAAGTTTTCGGTATAAATATAATTAATCTTAATGTTAAAGAGTTCCGTAATTTTTTTTACTATTGATAATCCTAGCCCAAGCGATTGTGAAGATTTTGTGGATTTAAAAAAACGATCAAATAGCAATTCAGAATCAATATCGAGGGGTGCACCAGAGTTGGCTATTTCAAAAATAGTTGAATTTAATTTAATTTTTAGTTCTCCGTTTGGAATATTATGTCGGATAGCGTTTTTAATTAAGTTTAGAAAAAGAATATCGGCTAGATGGGGGTTTATTTGAATGTTCACTTCGGGTTCGAAAGTGGTGCTTAATTTTATTCCTTTAGATAGAATAATTTCCTCATAATTGTTTAGGTGTTTTTCAATAATTTGTTGTGGAAATATAGTTTTTTCTTCGGGAAATTGTCTGTTTTCTATTCGCGTAAGCAGTATCAATGTTTTATTTAATCGTGCTAAGCGATCAGAGGCTTCTGAAGCATCGGCAATAATTTGATATTGTTTTTCAGGTAGTTCTTTGCATTGTAGGAGTAATTCGAGTTTAGAATTAATAATTGCCAGCGGTGTTTGGATTTCGTGAGAAGCATTTTCGGTATATTCTTTCATTTTGGAATAATCACTTGCTATCCTTTTAGTCATTCGCCGGAGGACAATATTCAAATCCTCAAATTCTTTGATGTCTGTTGTTGTGAGTTTTATATCTTTATGAATGTTGAGGTCGAATTTATTAATCTTATCCAGGCTGAGATAGAAATCTTTCCATATTTGATTTGATGAATATTGATTGACAATTAATAAGATAACTATAAGGAGAATAAATAATAAAGTCATAAATAGAAATATATTTATGATTAAACCATCGGTTTCTTCTAAGGTTCTGAGCATTTGGATTTCGTAAGCCTGATTATTAATCGTTGTGCTAAAAGTCATTAAACGATACGGTTTATATCTATTTACTTTTTTATCAAGTATTAATGTGTCTTTATAAAAATTTGTATTCTCTTTTGAGAATTCAATGGTTTTATATGTCATTAGCTGACAGTTGCCATAGGTTGTGGATGGAAACTTATTTAGTTTAGCAGTTTGTTCTAAAAGAGCTATTTTAGATTTGTTTAGTTCTAAATTTATGTATTTATCTACCTGATAACGAAGGGTGTAATAGAAGGCTATAATGCCAAATAAAAAAGTAAATAAGGCGACTGAAAGAAAATTAAGACTGGTTTTAGTCGATAGTTTCATCTATTACTGTTTTGGTAGAATAATTTCTTCAAATATCCTTATTTAATCTTAGTTAAACTTATAGTCAAGTTGATACCTCAAATTTATAACCAACACCATAAACTGTTTTAATGTAATCTACGCTACCTATTTTCATCATTTTGTGGCGTAAATTTTTTATATGTGTATAAATAAAATCAAAGGAATCGGCGGTATCCATATAATCTCCCCAAAGATGTTCGGCAATACCTGCTTTGGTAATTACTCTGTTTTTATTTGCCATGAAAAAAAGTAAAAGTTCAAATTCTTTTCGTGTTAATGTGAGTTCTTTGTTGTTTATAAAAGCACGATGTTCTTCAGGTAAAATATGTATTTCGTTAAAATTAATCTGATTACTTCCGCTAAAATGGATTCTACGGTTTATTGATTTTAAATGTGCATTTAATTCGGCTAGATGAAAAGGTTTTGTAAGATAATGATCGGCTCCAATATCTAATCCTTCTATTCTGTTTTCAAGAGAAATACGTGCGGAAATTATAATAATACCAGATTCTAAATTGCGTTTTTTTGCTAAACGAATTAAATCTAATCCGTTTCCGTCGGGGAGGTTAATGTCAACTATAAGACAATCATATTTATAAAGCTCAATTTTTTCAACAGCGTCTTCGAAAAAATTAGTTGTTTCACAAATATGACCTTCTTCTGTCAAATATGCTTCTATTGAGCTAGCCAGACTTATTTCATCTTCAATCAATAAAATTTTCATTCAATTGTATTTGTTGTTAGCAAAAATACACAAAAAGCTGTTTAGTGGGTATTACTCTTTTTTTTAATCGGAATTTTATAGTGTTAATAAGCTAATCTCGATATAAATAATATTCACAGCTTTAGTCGAAGCTTTTATAGATATTCTAATTTTTGAAGAGCTAATAAGTTAATGATGTTAATTTAACGATAAGGGATAAGGGATAAGAAAGACAAAGCAAAAGATTGGATTTGAATAGAAAGAACGTAATTATAGGAATACCTACATTTAGTTAGTATGAACAATTTCAAATTATATACTTTTGTCAAATAAATGAGAACAACGGATAGAGTCTTAATAAACAAGATTATCATCTATTTTATGATAGTGATAATGGGTATGCTTATTGAGAATACAGCAGTCTTTTTGCATGTTCATAAACTAGATGACGGAACAATTATACAACATGCTCATCCTTATAATAAGACGAATGATTCAGGTCCGTATAAGTCTCATCACCACACAAATACGGCGTTCCTGTTTTTTCAAAATTTAGGACTTCTTTTTCTTGTTGCTTTTTTAACTTATGCTTTGATTGTATTTGTCAAACCGGTTAAATACTTATATCGTATAATTCCAAAGAACATATCGGCCTATATAATTACTTATAAAGGTAGAGCCCCTCCTGTTTTATAATATCAATTTTGCATCATATTTTTAAAGGCAGAATTTCTGAATTCTGTCATTTGGCATAGTCTGTAATTAGGAATGTCTGTGCCAAAAAAAGAAATTTTTATTAAAGCAAAACATAATATTATGAATAGAATACATATTGTTTTAACAATATTCTTATTGTCATTTACACAAATAAATTATGCTCAAAAAACTAAATCTGACGCAAATATTATTGGACATGTGGTTAGCCATGGAAAACATATACCTTTTGCAACGGTGAGTGTAAAAGGGACAACAATTGGTATTACAACCGATGAATCAGGACATTATCAGTTAATTAATTTACCGGAAGGAAAGTTAACAATTATAGCACAATCATTAGGGTATAAGCCTCAAGAAAGGGAAATTACAATTCATTCAGATGAAACAAAAGAATTGAAATTTGATTTGGAACAAGATGTTTTAGGCCTTGATGAAGTTGTGATTACCGGAGATAGAAATGAAACAAATAGGATAGAATCTTCAACAATTGTAAATACAATTACACCTAAACTATTTACAATAATTCAATCGGTTACACTTAGTGAGGGATTGAATTTTTGTCCAGGCTTACGCATGGAGAATAATTGTCAGAATTGTGGATTTTCTCAGGTTAGAATGAATGGTATGGAGGGCCCTTATTCTCAAATTTTAATAAATAGTCGTCCAATTTTTAGTGGATTGGCAGGGGTTTATGGCTTAGAATTAATTCCGTCGAGTATGATAGACCGTGTTGAAGTTATTCGTGGTGGAGGCTCTGCATTATATGGAAGTAATGCCATTGCGGGTACAATAAACCTTATCCTTAAAGACCCGATAAATAGCACCTATGAATTTGGTGTAAATACTGGGCTTATCGGTGTTGGAATAGATAATTCGGGAAGTCCTGCACTGGATTATTCTGCCAATTTTAATACTTCTTTAGTTTCTGCTGATAATAAAACGGGCATGTCTCTTTATGCATTTTATAGAGATAGATCCCCTTTTGATGTTAATAATGATGATTTCTCGGAAATAGCTTCTTTAAAAAATACGACAATTGGAACTCGAACATTTCATCGTTTTGGAATACGAAATAAATTGATTGTAGATTTTTTTAATATTAAAGAAGACAGACGTGGAGGAGATAAATTTGATTATCCTGTTCATGAAGCTAATATTGCCGAAGCTGTAAATCATAATATAACTACTGTTGCTTTAACATATGAGCAGTTCTTTAGAGAGACAGATTTATTTTCAATTTTCGCTTCTGGACAAAGAGTGAATAGAGATTCATATTACGGAGCAGAAAAATCATTGCGTGATTATGGAAATACCAAAGATTTTTCATACTCTATGGGTATTCAGTATAATGCAAAGTTTGATAATTCAAGTTTAGTTGTGGGTATAGAAAATAATGGAGCTTGGTTAAAAGATACAAAACTTGGTTATCCTGATTTTAATAATTCGCTCATTATTAATGATATACTTATTAATATTCCGCATACTGATAATGTTACTATTGCAAATCAAACTACGAATACTAATGGAGTTTTTGTACAATATGAGATCAATTGGGATAAATTTAAAGTTTCTGCCGGAGTACGATTTGATAAATATGAAATAGTTGATAAAGAAAATAGTGATGCTGATAACTCGGGAAATGTGTTGAGTCCAAGGCTTAGCTTAAAATATGATTTAAAAAAGTATCTTCAGGCTCGACTTAGTTATTCTCAAGGCTATCGTGCTCCACAAATATTTGATGAGGATTTACATATTGAAACTTCTGGTTCAAGAAAAGTAATTCATGAGAATAGCCCTGACTTAACACAGGAAACCAGTTATAGTTACATGGCATCACTCGATTTCAATAAACGATTGGGCAAGGTATATGTTGGTGTACTGCTTGAAGGTTTTTATACACAATTGAATAACTCTTTTGCTAATGAATATAGTGAGCCTGATGAAAATGGGACTGTTATTTATACACGTGTTAATGCAGATGGGGGAGCTGTTGTCCAAGGCGTAAATATAGAGCTGAATATATTACCTACTGAGAAAGTCACAATTAAAACCGGTTTTACAAAACAAAACAGTAAATATGATAAGGCACAGCAGTTTAATGAAAAAAGATTTTTTCGTACCCCTGAAGATTATGGATACTTTACTTTGGATTGGCAGCCATTGAAAAAACTAGAAATATCTTCTACGGCTAATTATACTGGTAAAATGCTTATTCCTTATTTTGGATTACAAATATCTAACCCTACTGAAGGTGAGTTAAGAAAAACAGAAAGTTTCTTTGACTTAGGATTGAAAGTAAGTTATGATATTAAATTGAATGGAGCTACTCTACAATTATATACAGGAGTGAAAAATTTATTTAATTCTATGCAGAGCGATTATGATAGTGGGGTTAACCGTGATCCGGGATATATTTACGGACCGATGAATCCAAGAACTGTTTATTTTGGCTTAAAAATGGGAAATTTCCTTAAATAGTTAGAATCGCCCTGTTGACTGAGAGTTTGCAGGGTGATTTTTATTCTATTTTAAAATAAAAATTTCTTTACTTTACTTACGGCTTTGCCTGAATAGATAAATTTATTTACTTTGTATTACAAATTTTTAATTGTATTTATATGAAATCGATAGATGCTTATCAAATTGCTTTATGGATGCACTATTTTATTAGTGTTAGTTTTTTAGTTATAGCAATATGGTTAAGTATTCGTTCTGTTCGTGGTATAATAAGTAAATTACCTTATTTGCGGTTAGATAAAGTGCTAGCTTATCTTTTTATTATCGGACTGTATTTACAGCTTTTGTTTGGTGTTATTCTTTTTTCCAATTTAAGCTTATCTATGGGTTACGATTATCAAAGTGCTGATGGTTCTATGGTTGTGGTTTCTAAGCGTTTGTGGCCCGTAGAGCATATTGTATTAATGCTTTTTGCTTTGTTTATAGCAAATTTGGGACTTATTTTTTCCAACAAAAGTAATATCGATACTATTAAGCATAAAAAAATATTGCTTTACTATTTTGCTTCTATTGTTTTGATAGCTATTTCTTTAGCTTCAATATATTGGTTTTGATTTCCCCTCTAAATCTGATTGTTTTACAAAAGTTTAGGTTTGAAAATTAATCTTACCCAAACCCATTGTGCAAAAGCAGCATCGGTGCTAGGACTTAGAGATGCAGTAACAAGATCATCGTGCGGAAGCATAAAAGAATAACCCACATCTAATGTGTGATTGGCTGCAAACTTATGGGTAAGTACAAAATCAAATTCATCACCTATTTTTTTGCTTAAATCAGCTCCTGGCTCTTGAGCATATGCTAAGGCATGGTAATAGGCCGTTATTGTTGTTTTTTTTCCATATTTTATATGAAAGTTTAAATCAGAAATACCGTATTGTTTTTGAAATTGAGATCCTTTAGTAAAATCCATAAAGCCAAAATATGTATGGGGAGAGGTTTCAACGGCTTGTAAATAATGGCGATCTGTTGTAGAAGTATCGTCATATTTTTTTCCTGAGTAATGATCGTAACCTGCTTTAGCACTTAAAAATTGATAAGTATAACTTAGGTTGGCTGTATAAATATGTGCAAAATGATTGTTTCCCGTTCCATTTTTCCCAAACTGAAAATAAGCGGCACTATTTAGCGTAAAGCCATATGATTTTAAAATAGGATTAAGACCGATAGTATTTAATCCATAAGTGGTTAAAGTTCCTGTTTTCTGATATCCAGCCAAAAGATTTATGAAGTTAATTTTAACTTTCGGACTAAATGCTTTACTAATCCAAAGCCAACTCATTGCTTTGTATTGTTTTATAATATATGGACTTGCAGATAATATTTTAGAATTATTATTATTGACGGCTAAACCGAAATCGATAAATAAACCTTTTTTTGCAAAATTTAAAATGGCAGCATCGTGAGCGGCTCCAACGATACTCCAGTCTCTATCTGCAATAATTCTATTATCACCGTATTTAATTGATTTACGCCCAATAGTAAGGTTTAAGTTATGATTGAAGTGGTATTTTATCCAAGCTTCGTGAAGTAAGATGGGTTTGGTGGTATTAATAATAAACGATTCACCCCAAGCTCTAACATCTTGTGCGGAAAAGCGCAGATCGAATTTATCGCTTTTGTAGTTTAATATTAGTCGACTTCGTTGTGATACAACAAAAGCCGGATCAGATGATTCTGCTATTAGTGTTTTATAACCCTGTCGGTATTCCGTTACAGTTCTGAAATCGCCTGATAGAGTTAATTTTGACTTATTTTGTTGAGCAAAAATATTGTTTGTTAAAAGAAATAACAAACTCAGTAAAATTATTTTTTTTAAAATCATTTCAGTGTCAGTCATCTTAACAAATGTAATAATTACCATCTAATATAAATCTAAATTTTAATCTAAATTGTATTCTTTAGCTTAATATATTTTTTGTCTAAATAAACTTACACTGAATTAAAAATATATCTTAGAGTGATTAATACTAATCACTCTAAGATATATTAAAATTATTTTTGACTTTTATAAGCTGCCCAAGCTAAAAGAAACCATCCTAAGACAAATAAAGTACCACCTAAAGGAGTAACATAACCCATTGGAATTTTTGCAAATACAATTATATATAGGCTGCCAGAAAAGGCAATAATTCCGCCAAGGAGACTGTATCCAGCCCATTTAAGTACGTTTTTTTGATCTGGCCATTGAGTATAGGCAAAGGCAACAGAAAGTAGTACTATTGCGTGATACATTTGATAGCGAACCGCCTTGCCAAAAGTAATTGCAGAGTCTGCATCCATAAATTTTGCGCCACCGTGAGCTCCATAAGCTCCAATTGCTACGGCTAATCCTCCAAGGATTGCGCCACTAATAAAAAATGTTTTTTGCATTGTCATGTTGTATGTATTGATAAATAAAATTAGTCAAGTATAATTGTTAATGCCAATCCAAATCCGGTTGTTTGGTATTCGTTTTTGCCTAAAAGGTCAAAAGGGGTATTAATTACTAAGATAAAGTTTTCGGCTTTTTCGATAGCGACACCTGTGTTTAGTGTTAGTAAATGGGAATTGTCGATACTGGCATCAAAAACTTTATAACCGTAGTTAAGACCTACAATAAAATTAACTCTATCCATTAAATAATAGCCCACGTCTGAATTTAAATAAAAACCATGGGTATGACCATCTATAGTAGTGAGTGTGTGTTTTTGAAATTGTGCATCAAAGTCGATACTGAATTTATCGTTAAACTCATAAGTCATAATAAGACCACCTACATAGGCTGGTGTTGCTTCGTGAATAGCATCTCTGCGGTCATAGGCTTGGTTTCCAATAAGTGTAGTGTAACCAGCTAATAGCCCCATTGTAAATTTTCCTTCGATAGGAAGTTTGTATTTAGCTCCAAAGCTTACTTTACTTACATTAACAGGCAATGAAACACCAACTTCTAGGTTTTTCATTAAACCATAACTGAAGCGGAATCCTGAACCTGAAAATTTTAATGTTGAATCTGAAGTTGAAAATAATGGCTGAATATCTCC
>JAGGWH010000030.1 GCA_021157585.1 Bacteroidales bacterium
CTGCTTGGTAAGAGTAATTTAATCGCATTTGGACTAATTAGTGTAGAGGTGATCATAAAGAAAATGAGCAGCAAAAACACCAAGTCGGACATGGATGCCATATTGAATTCAACGCCTTTTTTATTTCTTGATTTTATAGCCATAAGAACAGGTTTTAGTTTGCAGGCTCGTTTAAAACATCCATAAAATCACTTGCGCGAGCTTCGAGAAGAAATACCAATTGTTCAATTTTAGCCACCAAAGTATTATACATCACATAGGCAATTATACCTACAATTAAACCACCAACGGTTGTAATCATAGCTTGATAAATTCCCGACGAAAGCAATTGAATATCAATATTATTTCCTGCCATCGACATATCATAAAAAGCAATTATCATTCCGATAACAGTCCCCAAGAAACCTAACATTGGAGCTGTACTGGCAACGGTAGCAATGGTTCCTATATTTTTCTCGAGACGAGCAACTTCAAGATTACCCACATTTTCTATGGCAGCGTTGATATCATTCAAAGGTTTTCCTATTCGGCTAAGGCCTTTCATAATCATCCGCGCAATGGGTGTGTCTTCACGTTTGCATAATTCCACTGCCGTTTCTATTTTACCCTCGTGAATATTATCACGAATCATATTCATAAAATTTTTGTCTTCGCGAGAGCTACGACTAATGGCTAAATAACGGCCAATAAAAATGTAAATGGTGAGTAGAGATAGCAAAGCCAGCAAGGCCATAATCCAGCCTCCTTTCATTACTAAATCCATTACGGAAAGGCTAAGGAAACCTCCTTCGCTACCCACAAGACCATCGGCACCGGCTATTGTATCGTGAACAAGGCCGGAAATTTGCAGTAAAACGTTTAGTATCATTTCTGTCTGTATTTTATCCTATCAAAATTAGGGATTAAACAAGCGGAGCGTTCAGAAAAACCCTTCGTTTTTAAACATGAATTTGTTAATACAAAAACTCTATTATTTCAAAAATATTGTTCTAAGAAACAAGCCTGATAAAAATTAAATCAGGAAATATCAGATTGTATTAAATATGTAAAACACGCAAAAATTCGGGTAATGTTTGTGGATATATATGCGCAATAATATATCCGATAACCAACAAACCTACCCCAATAAGCAAGAGAAATATTGCTATTACATCTTTTTCCTTTGTTAGGTTATAAACTCCAAAAATTATTGTTAGAATACCGATTATGAATAATATTATTATCATCCGCGTAAAAACACTAATTGATTTGCATTACTTTCCGCTTCGCTAAAATAATATCCATTAGTTTCAAAATGTTTTAGCTCTTCCGGATTTTTTAATTGATTTTTTAAAATAAACCGACTCATTAAACCTCTTGCTTTTTTTGCATAAAAACTGATTGTTTTATATTCACCATTTTTAAAATCTTTAAAAACAGGCGTGATAATTTTAGCATTCAATTTGCTTTTATTCAGTGATTTAAAATATTCGTTAGAGGCTAAGTTTATTAAAATATCATCGCTTTGAGCAATAAGAGCTTTGTTTATATTTTGAGTTAATTTATCGCCCCAATATTTGTAAAGTCCTTGAAAAGAATTGGTATTCAGTTTTGTTCCCATCTCTAAACGATAAGGCTGAATTAAATCCAAAGGACGAAGAACACCATAGAGTCCGCTCAAAATACGAAGATGATCTTGGGTATAAAGCAGCTCTTTTTCGTTTAAAGTTTCGGCATCCAAACCGGTATAAACATCGCCTTTAAATGCCAATAAGGCTTGCTTTGCATTTTCGGTATCAAATGGTAGTTTCCAAGTCGCAAAACGTTCGTAATTTAAGTAAGCTAACTTTGAACTGATTCCCATTAGTTTGATTAAATCATCAGCCGTATAATTTTTTAATTCTTTGATAAGTTTTTCTGCTTCCGGCAAAAAATCATTAGTAGAATAATGTAAGCTTGAGGCTTTATTCTCAAAATCGAGGGTTTTAGCCGGAGAAATAACGAGTAGCATACAATGCGAAATTTAAGAATTTAATTCATTGCAAAATAAATGAAAAATATTGAATTGGCAGATTAGGTATACGCTTTTAATAATCGCTTTTTGAACAAGAAGCCTGCCAACAAGCTAGTTATCAAACCAAAAGCGAAAAGAATAATTGGGTTTAATAAAAAACTTTGCCAATCGGTATTCCTACCAAAAACATCGAAAAAGCCTTGAATAGCCCAATAATTGATAGATCCTTTTGCCATTGTTAATAATATTTCAGGCATTAAAAAGAAAGGGATCATACTTCCTCCAATAGCAGACATAATTAAAATAATGATAGTGGATAATGACTCTACTTGTTTCTGACTGCTTCCAAGGGAAGCGATAAAAATACCAAAACCCGAACACGCAAAAGCTGTAGACACAATCATAAGAACCAAACCTAGCGGATTATGAAAAAGATTCAAACCAAAAACAAAATACGAAAACAGTAAGAGAATGACAATCTGCGTTAAAGCCAGAATCATGGCCGCAAACATTTTACCATAAAGAAAAGAATAAGGGGAAAGCGGACTGAATAACATACGTTTTAAAGTGCCCTTTTCATTCTCGGCAAGCACTGAATTTCCCATGCCGGCCATACTAAATAAAAGCATCATAACCATGGTGCCCGAAACAGCCTGAATTAATCCCCACCGAATACCTTCCTTAATTGCTAATGGAGTTGTTTTTAAATCCGAAGAAAAAGAGGATCTTTCCGCATCATCAGAAAATTCCTTATCAATATCTTGATTTATTTCTCCAAGAATATCATCGGGCAAGTCGGAATATTTCGTGTTTATAAAATTTCTTACGTGCGCTTTGCCGCCTTTTTGACCAATAAAACTCATAATAGTCGACAATAAAGCTTTTTGCATTAAGCCAACCTCCATACTTTTAGCTTCATCATAAAAGAGTTCCATGGGAGCTGTTTTTCCGCTATTTACAGAATCGGCAAAGCCTTTATAAAAACAAAGTAAGGCTGTTTGCCTCCCGTCAATAACTGTTTTCTTCCCTTCCTCAAGATCGATAGCTATCAATTCCAAAGCGGGCTCTTTCTTTAAGTCAGCAATAATTTCTGCGCTAAGCTCGGTTTTGTCTAAATCGCTCAAAAGTAGTTTTTGCGGTTTAGATTTTGTCTTCCCATCTATACCACCATAAATTACAGCAAAAAGACTGATTAAAATAATAGGCAAAATAAAACTTAAGAAAAGAGATTTTTTGTCTTTTACCAATTGCAGCAAATCTTTTTTAACTATTTCCCACATAACTAATCTCTTAAGTCTGATTTTGTATAATGCAAATAAATGGCTTCAAGATCAACGGTTTTTATTTCAATCTGCTCAATATCAATGTTGTATTTATTAAAAAGAGCAATTAAAGTGCTTAAATCTGAAGAGCGATTATCGCCAATAAATACTAAGCGGTTGTTATCTATGCTGCCTTTTCTGTTCAGAGAAGTTTTAATAAAATCATCTGAAATGAGAGCCTTTAGTTTTTCTTCGTCTATTTCTTTATAGTGAATGTGAATAGCTTCTTTTAATCCAGAAGCCTTCAATAATTCTTCAAAAGTACCTTCAATTATAAGTTTTCCGTAATCGATAATTCCAATTCGATGAGAAAGTTTTTCAACCTCTTCTAAGTAATGAGAAGTATATAAAATGGTTTTTCCTTGCTTTTGCAGCTCCTTAAAAATGGAATAAATAAAGGTGCGACTTTGCGGATCAATTCCAACGGTAGGTTCATCAAAAAAGATAACGTCAGGGTCGTGAAGCAAGGCGGCAGCAATATTAATTCTTCGTTTCATACCGCCACTGTATTTCCCAATATTCTCTTTGGCGCGATCAGTAAGACCCAAAAAAGTTAAAACCTCGAGGATACGATCATCTAAACCTTTTTTATCCATTTTATTAATTTTCGCCCAAAAGCGAAGGTTTTCGATGGCCGTTAGATCTTCGTACAAAGCAATTTCTTGGGGAACAATACCAATTGTGTTTTTTAATGCTTTTGCATCTAAAACCCTATCAAATCCGTTAATAGAAATAGTTCCCGTATCAGGCGGAAATAAGCCTCCCAAAAGATTTATGGTAGTAGTTTTTCCCGCACCATTAGGACCCAATAGGCTGTAAAACTCTCCTTTTTTAATATTTAAACTTAGAGATTTAAGGGCGGGTATATCGCCATATGATTTTGATATATCCCTAATTTCAATCATTTAAATAGCCATTTTAAAACCGGGAACTGTTCGTAATTCTAAATATAGATTTTTCATTAATGCTTCGTTAATAATACGAACATGAACAGTATAACTGGTATATTTTCCTTTGCCACTATCTTTATGTCGCCAATTTAAAAAAGAAATATCCAATTTGTTTAATACCACTTCTATTAAAGCGATATTTTCTTTGTGTTTATTATTAGCAATAAGAATAATCTTCAAGTCGTAATTGACCGGAAACTTAATTTTTTCATTATTTCCAAAGGGGTTTTGAGAAAGCTGCATTTGCATATTTTTTCCAAAGGTAAAAGAAAATTTGTGCTTTAAGCGAGGATTCTATTTACGTCTTCAAGGATTTTAGTCCAGCGTTTTTCATCCATTTTTGCTCCTATAACTTCAATTACATTAGCTGCAAGAAGAGCTCCCATATCGCCTGCTTTATCTAAGCTTAAACCATTCATTAAACCATAAATAAATCCACTGGCATAAAGATCGCCGGCACCGGTAGTATCGCGACTAACAACCGGAATAATTCCTATCCTATATTTTACGCCATCTTTTTTAATATAAGACCCGTTCTTCCCTACTTTTACAATAGCTATATCCACCGTTTCGGCCATTATTTCTAAGGCTTTTTCAGGATCTTCTTCTCCGGTAAAAGCACGAGCTTCTTCTTCGTTAGCAAATAAAATATCGACATATTTCTTACACATATCTTGTAAAAAAGCGAGGTTATCTTCAACCACATTATAGCTTGCCAAATCAAGAGAAACTTGCAAACCTGCATCTTTAGCTAATTTCAAAGCTTTTTCTATTAAAGCGTGATTTTGCACAAGATATCCTTCGATATGAAGGTAATCGTATGCGGAAAAGTCTTCCGGTTTTAAGTCAACGTCCGAAAGCTCTACCGAAGCACCCAAATAAGTAGCAAAAGTACGTTCTGAGTCGGGGCTAACCAAAGCAACAGCTCTTCCACTTTCTGTCTCGCTTTGAATTAATAGCGGCTGAATGCCACTACTTTTCATATCGTCGGAAAAGAATTTTCCCATTTCATCAGGACCAATTTTACCGATAAATCCACAATCAACACCAAGTTTAGCTAATCCGTTGATAGCGTTAGCGGCAGAACCTCCGGCAGCAAGACTAGTTTTTAAATGCTTTGTTCCTTCAATTACCTGATTTGATTTGCTTTTATCAACAAGCTGCATACTCCCTTTTGGTAAGTCAAAATCCTGCAATAAAGATTCATCTTCTAATTGTGTCATTATATCGACTAAGGCATTTCCTAAGCCTAAGACTTTTTTTACTGTGCTCATTATAGATTTATTTTTTTCAGCGGTAAAAATACAGAAAAATATAATGAAGTCTTTACGAAAATGGTAGGTGTTATGATTTGTTTTTAATTTTTTTGTGCTTTAGTCGGCAGTAAAACTTCAACCCTTGTACCTAC
>JAGGWH010000031.1 GCA_021157585.1 Bacteroidales bacterium
CCTAAGACAAAAGAACACCGTAGAAAACAGAGCCGCCAAGAAATAGTGTGTAAGAAAGAATAAATTTCTGCGGCGATTTAAGAAATGAGAAAATAAAAGAACTAAAAGATGCTTCGACACCCTTCGACACCGCTCAGGGTAAAAGCTCAGTGTAAAAGTGCAGAATATTAACCTGAACCTTTGAACCTTTGAACCCCTGAACCTCTGAACTTTTACTTACAACAGATAACAATCAACCGTAAAAAGTGAAAAAGCCCTCTGCCCTCAACTTTACCAACAACCAAGGCACTATGCGCTATGCGATGAAAGCCAACTACCAACTACTCCCCTCACTCCAGCTTCTTAGCCTCTTCCCAATACACATCCATTTCGGCGAGACTCATATCGTGGAGGGATTTTCCTTGAGCTTTAGTTTCTTTTTCAAGGTATTGAAAGCGTTTTTTAAATTTCTTATTGGTTCTTTCTAAAGCATCTTCAGGATTAATATCCAAAAAGCGAGCATAGTTAATTAAAGAAAATAATACATCGCCAAATTCGGCTTCCATTCTCTTTTTATCTTTACTAACACTTACTTCGTTGTGAAACTCGCCCAACTCTTCCTGTACTTTTTCCCAAACCTGCTCAGGCTTTTCCCAGTCGAAGCCAACACCACGTACTTTTTCCTGCATACGGTAAGCCTTTACCATAGCGGGGAGTGAATTAGGAACACCCTCTAAAACGGATTTTCTTCCCTCTTTCATTTTCAAAGCCTCCCAATTTTCTTCTACCGTTTTCGCATCATCGGCCTCTACATCGCTATAAATATGCGGATGGCGATAAATTAATTTTTCGCTAATGCTATCTAAAATATCAGCCATGTCAAAAGCATTCTTCTCCGAACCGATTTTAGCATAAAAAACCATATGTAACATCAAATCACCAAGCTCTTTTTTCACTTCATCCAAATTATTTTCAAGAATAGCATCCGAAAGTTCATAGACTTCTTCTATAGTTAAATAACGGAGGCTTTCTAATGTTTGTTTTCTATCCCATGGACATCCTGTCCGTAGATCATCCATAATATTCAGTAAGCGCTCAAAAGCTTTTAATTTCCGTTCCATAATTGTTATTTTGAATGCAAAAGTATCTATTTATAGCGAATCTTCTATAATGCAAATCTCAAAGAATTAAATACTTTTGTAAAAGAAAAATCTTGAATTGAAATTTAATATATCATATATTTTCAGAAGTAAAGCAAACCGTATTCTGCTTGTGCTAAGCATACTGTTTCTATTCCTTAACATAAGCGTTTCTGCCCAGGAAAAAGATACTGTTAGCTATAATAAATCTGATAAAACACTAAGTTCTCTTTTTGTTGAAGCTCGTGTTTTTTACGGATTCTTGAATAATTATCATAATGAACTTCGGATTTTTAATGCACATATCCCTGCTTTTGAATTAAGTCTTTTAAAATCAACTACGGGGAAAAACAATTGGGAAAGCCTATATAATTACCCTGAAGTTGGTATTAGTCTTTTTTATACTCCTTTTAATCGTTCAGACGCTTTAGGCAATGCTTTTGGTGTTTATCCTCATATAAATTTCCCGCTTCTAAAAACGACAAAACAAAACTTAAAATTCCGTATCGGTTTAGGCTTGGCTTATCTTGATAGCAAATTTCATCCTACAGAAAATTATCAAAATTTAGCTATTGGCTCCTCCATAAATACTTTAGCTCATTTTATGCTCAATTATCAATTGAGATTAAATAATAAAAACTCTCTTTCTATTGCTTTTAGTCTTATTCATTTTTCTAACGGAAGCATTACAACACCAAACTACGGCCTAAATCTTCCGATGGCATCTCTTTCCTATTCGTATCAAATAATTGCAGGTGAAAATAGCGTTTCAGCTACCGCTTTATCTTTATTTCATTATGTGAAGAATAAAAATTTAAGATTGGATATTCAATCCGGCTGGGGAATTAAAAGTCAGACTAATATTTTTAATAAGAGATTCCATATCCTTACTCAATCTTTCACCCTTTTCAAAACTATAAATAAAAAATCGAGTGTAGGTATAGGTCTGGATTTTTCTTGGGACAACTCCTATGAGAAATTATTTTTAGACGAGGGACTTCCTCCTCCTTCGGGATTGGATTTCGCAAAATATGCTATCGCTGCTAATTACGAAATGCGCCTTAACAAGCTTGCTATGAAGATTGGTTTTGGAACTTATATTTATGCTAAAGAAAAAACAGAAGGCCCGATTTATGAAAAACTTGCGTTAAATTATCTTTTCTATAAAAATATTTATGCAAGTGTAGAGCTGAAAGCACATGCTGCTCGCGCTGCCTATATTGCTTGGGGAATTGGATATCAGCTTCACTTTAAAACCAAGAAACCATGAAAGTGAAGCAAATCATAAAATATTTATTACTCCTAAGTTTCGCTACTCTTTTGTTTGCGTCCTGCGATAAAGGCTGTCTGAGTTCTACCGGATCGGAAACGACAAATGAGCGTGAGATAAGCGACTTTAGACATATTCAGGTTTGGGATAATATTGATGTACAGATAACACAAGCTGCAGAAAACCATCTTAGAGTTAAAGCCGGCAAAAATATTATTAAGAATATTGAGACTGAAATTCAAGATGGGATTCTAATTATCAGTAACCAAAATAAATGCAATTGGGTTCGCGCTTACGATAAAAAAATTACCGTTTTTGTTGATGTAAAGGATTTGTATGAAATTGAGATTCACGGGACAGGCGAGATTAGTTCTACCAACAGCATTGTATCGGATTCGCTAATGCTAAATGTTTGGGATGCTGCGGGAAAAGTTATGCTCGATATTGAAACTCAAAAATCAACAATTCGATATCATATTGGTACTGCCGATATTATCTACAGCGGAAAAACTCGCTTGAGTTATATTTCATCCAATAGTTTTGGCCCTGTGGATGCTCGAAACCTTATGAGCGAACAAACTTATATCAGCACACTCGGATCGAATAATAATTATGTTTGGGCAACAGAAATACTGGAAGCTACCATTTCTTCTATTGGTAATATCTATTACAAAAATGATCCTGTAATTTTAAGAACATTTATCACGGGAAGTGGTGAAGTGAAAAAGATTGAGCCGTAATTCGCTATTCAAAATACGCTTTGAGTTCCTTAGTGTTGCCTTTGCGTTACTCTTTGTGTCTTAGTGGTAAAACAAAACCACAGAGGCACTGAGACACTAAGAAAAACTCAGATTCTTGAAAGATAAAAAAAAATAAGCTAAAATACTTTGTGACTTTGTGTCTTAG
>JAGGWH010000032.1 GCA_021157585.1 Bacteroidales bacterium
CCTTTAAGCGAGCCCGAAGAAAATAAAAAATGGCCTCAATTATCCAGTTTACAAATGAACTAGCAAACTAAGATGCTACTAAACAAAATATCAATAATGAAGTAAAATTAAGATTATTAGAGGGTTGTAAAAATGCCGAATGCCGTTCGCTCGGAACCTCAGCTTAAAAACAGAAACCGTTGTAATTCAATACATTACAACGATTTTGCTTTTTAAGGTACAAGAAATATTTAATTCTTACCTCTCCTCAGCAGGTACAGGCGCATAATAACGCCTTCTTTCATTTTTCTTATTGATAGGATTTGCATCCAAAACCCACATCCCTCTTCCGTGTGTTGCAATAATAATCATATTATCGCGAGGATGAACTTTTAAATCGTGGACATAAGCAAAAGGCAAATCGCCTAAAATGGAATAAGTCTTTCCCTTATCTTTTGAAATATAAACACCGGAATCTGTTCCTACATAAAGAATATTTTCATCCACTGGATCTTCTCTAATAACATTGATTGGTCCCAATGGAATATTACCGGAAATATCTTCCCAGGTATTTCCAAAATCTGTCGATTTCCAGATATAAACCTGAAAATCATCGTCTCTACGACCTGTTTGCGTCATATAAACCGTAGCCATATCGTATTTAGAAGCAACTAAACGCGACACCCAACGCTTTGGAATTTTCTTATCGTTTAATTCAACCCAATTTTTTCCACCGTCTTTAGTGCGCCAAAATCTTCCGTCATCCGTTCCAGCATAAAGCAAACCAAAGCGTAAAGGCGACTCATCAAAGGCAGAAATTGTCTGATAACTAATATCGCCAAACTTATTGGGATTATTGAAAGTTAAATCAGGACTAATTTGCTCCCATGTACTTCCCCTATCTTTAGATTGCAAAACGTATTGCATACAATGGTAAATAATATCAGGATTATGCGTAGAAAGTAAAGTAGGAGAAACCCACTGTCCGCGCATTTTTTGTTCTTTTGGAAAAGGTTTTGGCAATAACATATCAAGATTTTCCCAGCTAAAATTATCAATAGTACTTTTTGCTAAATTGCCATAAAAAATACTTCCATAAATGGTATTGTTATCACGAGGATCGATAGCGTGTGAACAGCCCTCCGCTCCTACTGTTGGCTTAAATTCAACGGCAGGAATTCTATCTCTACCTCTCGTTAAATCTACCTCTCCAATAAAACTATGATGATCTTGAATAGAACCTACAATTCTAAAATTCTCCGAAAAATCGTAAGAAATATTATAAAACTGAGCAAGCGGAAGTTCTTCTATCGGGCTACGCCAATTATCGCCTTTATCGTAAGAAATAGCCAAACCGCCATCCTGAACATTAAGTAAATAGCTTGGATTATTTGGATCTATCCACAGACCATGATGATCCATATGCATATCGCGAATAGCAGTAAATGTTTTTCCTCCGTCGGTAGATTTATTTAAAAACAAACCCATAGTCCAAATGGTATTTGGGTCTTTTGGATCGACACGAATTTGTCCAAATACCCAACCATATGTTCCCGAATGACGCATCATATACTTTTTAGTATCCTCATCCAACCCACTAACTTTTTCCCAGCTTTCTCCTGCATCATTGCTACGATAAACCGTTGCTCCTTTAATTTCATCTTTTTTCTGGCGACCGTAAGCGTCTAAATCGCCTTTTTCGGCTTGTTTACCAATTTCATAATTATCAAGCAAAAGATAAAGCACATTGGGTTGAGATTTACATAAATCGATACCAATTCTTCCTCGATGATTAGCAGATGGTAAGCCGGTATTTATTTCTTTCCAGTTTTTTCCTCCATCAACAGATTTCCAAACGCCATTATGCTTTGTATCATTATAGGTTCGTGGATCACCCCATTTTAAGCGTGTACGCTCCCAAGAAGTAGCATAAAGAATATTTGGATTGCTGGGATGCATCACAAAATCACTTATTCCTGTTTTTTCATTGATATAAAGAATCTTCTTCCACGATTTTCCACCATCCGTAGTTTTAAAAAGTCCTCGGTCTTTATTAGGTGTCCATTCGTGACCCGTTGCTGCAACATAAACCACATCGGAATTGGAATAATCTACTACCACTCTGGCAATAGTGTGAGTATTTTCCAAACCCATCTGTTTCCAGCTTTTTCCACCATCTTGAGTTTTAAAAACACCGGCACCGGCATTAGAAGAACGAAAAATATTAGCTTCGCCAGTTCCAACCCAAACCACATCAGGATTTTGTGAATCTATCCCAATATCACCAATGGAAGCCGTAGGCATTTCGTCAAATACCGATTCAAAAGTTACTCCCTCATTTATCGATTTCCAAACTCCACCCGTAGCAGAACCTACCCAAATTGTATAATTATCTCCACGAGGAGAAACACCTTCTACATCGGTACAACGCCCACTAATATTAGTAGGTCCAACATATTGCCAATGTAACTTAGTAAATGAGGTGTCGCTCTTTAAAGCCATTTGTTTTTCAAACATTCCAAGACGCTTTTCGCCTTTTAGTAGTGGCTTTTTTTGAGCTTGAACAAATACGACAAGAGATAAAATACTTATAATTAAACTCGACTTAAGTGTAACAGAAAAATTCATAGGATTTTTTTTACTTGATTAATAAAAAAGGTTTTGTTTGTGTTTTACTAATTTCCTACTAAAGTAATAAAATTACATCTCAAGACTAATTCTAAAATGAAATTATTATCAAAATAATAGTGGGTTTAATAAATACAAAATATAAAAAACCTATCCTAATTTTGTATCAAGACCAAAACTTGGGTCACAGTAATTTTCGAATAAAAATTTATCCATCTAAATAAAAAGATTTAATATGCTTTAATCACTTAAAATCTTTTCTATTATTCATAAATGAATTAGATTATAGCTCCAAAGGAGCTAAATATTTGTAACCCAGTATAAGCGTAGCGCAATGCTGGGTTAATAGATATATCATCTTTGTCGCCGATGGAGTATATTCTACTGAAAGATTATTTTTCTTCTCGGCGAAATGAAACAGAGGATTTTGTAATAATTCACTACAGGATAAATGCTAAATTCCGCTGAAGGGCGTATTTCATTTGGTGCTAAATTATCTGTCAGCGGTAAATAATTTTAACCTTGTACCCCGCCTTCGTACGGGACTATAATATTATGCACCTACGGTGCAAAGACCATTTGATAATCTAACTTAAAGAGTTTAGAAAAGCTTTTGAATAATATTATTCAGTATTAACTTATTATCTTAACCCAAGTTTTAAACCTGATCCTTTTAAAATGGATTCATAATGTTGCTCGAATGTTCTTTTAATTATTTCAAATGCTTTAAATCCGCTTAATCTATATCATTTTTTGTCGTAGGTAAAATACTCAGGTAAAAATTCAGGAGAAAGTTCCAAAATATTTTTTTACCTAAAATATAAAATTATACATTACCCCACAACTTTTTACTTTGACCCCTAATCTTCAGGATATAATCCTACACATCCGGTAAATACGGTAATAATCAATAAGAAATAGAAAAAAAACTGACAGTTTATTTTTACCTAAAACTGTCTAAATAAGCCCAAATCTTTTAAATTAAAATTCTCGATATACTTAAATTTCTCATGATTTTCTGCCAAAGCAAATTGGCTAAAAATATCAGCTGATTTTTTATAAGTATCGCTACGATTGGCATCACTCAAGAGCAAGTATCCAATAATGATATTACCTGCCATCTCAACCAAACGACGAGCATGAAAATCAAATAGTTCATTGTCTTTCTCACGCTGAACAAAATTTACTGCTTTCTCGTATTGATCGGTCATTATAATTAAACGCCTTCTGATAAAATCAAATTCAGGCTTAATGCTTTGCGCTTCATACTCACGTATATAATTCATATAAGCACCATTTCCAACGCCACGCATAGCCGCAACCACTTGCAATTGAGAAGTTCCCTCGTAGATGGTTGTAATTCTGGCATCACGATAAATACGTTCGATAGGGAAATCTTTCATAAATCCTGTTCCGCCATGAACTTGCAAAGCATCGTAGGCAATTTCGTTGCTGTATTCACTGGCGACTAACTTTAAAAGTGGAGTAAACATATCCGCTTTCTTGGTATGGTATTTCATATCCTTACGCTCTTCTATTTCGAGTTTTCTATCTTCTTGAATAAAGTTATAGGATTTATAAACATCAACCAAACGAGCAGTCTCATACAGCAATGAACGGATAGCATCTACTTTCACTTTCATTTTAGTAATCATCTCATAAACAGCAGGATATTGAATAATAGCTTTCCCAAATTGCTCTCTTTCCTGAGCATATTTTAAAGCTTCGCGATAAGCAGCTTCTGCAATACCAACACTTTGAGCTCCAACACCTAAACGAGCAGAATTCATTAAAGACATTACGTATTTAATAAGTCCTAATCTTCTATCTCCTACTAATTTTGCCGGAGCATTCTTAAATACTAGCTCACAGGTTGGAGAGCCTTTGATTCCCATTTTATTTTCGATACGACGAACAGTCATTCGTTTTTCGCCTCTATCGTAAACAAAAAGAGAAAGACCGCGACCATCAGAAGTACCTTCCTCTGAACGAGCTAAAACCAAAGAAATATCTGCATCTCCGTTGGTAATAAATCGTTTAACCCCATTCAAATACCATTGGTCTTCTTTTTCGTTATAAGTAGCTTTAAGCTGAACGGCTTGTAAATCAGATCCTGCATCGGGTTCTGTTAAATCCATAGCTGCTGTTGCACCTTTTTCAAAACGAGGTAAGAACTCATCTTTTATTTCCTCAGAACCAAACTCATGGAGAGTTTCGGCACAATCTTGTAAACCCCAAATATTTGCAAATCCGGCATCGGCACGCGATACAATTTCGGCAGCCATAACATAGGGTACTATAGAAAAATTAAGTCCACCATATTTACGAGGCAAAGAAAGTCCGATCAGGCCTGCATCCACAAGAGCTTGATAGTTCTCATCGGTACCTTTTGCATAATGAACTTTATTATCTACCAATGTTGGACCATCGTGATCGACATCTTCGGCATTTGGAGCAATAATATCACCACAAATCTCACCAACAACATCCATTACCTTTTCATAACTATCCATAGTATCCTCAAAATCGAGAGGGGCATAGTCAAATTCATCTTTATCAATATAGTTTTTTTCTTTCAGCTTCACCAATTTCTCCATACTCGGATGATCAAGATGAAATTTCAAGTCTGTATTATCTGTATAAAAATTAGCCATTTTATTTCGAGTTTTCTTTATAATACTTAATCATCTTTGGAATTACTTCTTCTACGCTTCCCGTTATTGTATAATCAGCAATTTGATTAATGGGTGCTTGAGGATCCGTATTTATTGAAATAATTTTTGATGATTCGTCCATTCCTGCACTATGCTGAACCGCTCCAGATATACCACAAGCGATATATAATTTTGGACGAACGGTAACACCTGTTTGTCCAATCTGACGCTCGTGCGGAGCAAATCCTGCATCAACTGCTGCACGCGAAGCTCCAACTTCACCGCCCAATAAATCAGCTAAATCTGTAAGCAACTGGAAATTTTCCTTACTTCCAACACCATAACCACCGGATACAATTATTTGTGAGTTTTTAATATTTACTTTTTGTTTCTCGATATGGCGATCGATAATCTGGACAGCAAAATCCAATTCGTCGAAAACATTGTTTAAATCAATAGGAAAAATTTCTCCTTTATAATCTGCTGACTTAATCTCCTTTTTCATCACACCTTCGCGTACAGTTGCAATTTGAGGACGTGTTTCAGGATTAATAATGGTTGCAATAATATTTCCACCAAAAGCAGGACGAATTTGGTATAAAAGATTTTTATATACTTTTTTCTGTTTTTTATCTTCGTGATCGCCAATAATCAAACTGGTACAATCGGCTGTTAATCCACATTTTAAAGCTGAAGCAATACGTGGGCCGATATCTCTTCCGATAGAACTTGCCCCAAATAATACAATCTCGGGTTTTTGTTCTTTAAATAGCTTTATTAGCAGTTTAGCATGAGGACCGGTAGTATAAGGAAAAAGCTTTTTATCATCAGCAATATGGATAAAATCTACTCCATACGGAAATATTTCTTTTTCAATACCTTTTAAATTAGCACCAATCACAACAGCTTCCAGTTTAACATTCAGCTCATCGGCTAAAGAACGCCCTTTGGTAAGAAGCTCAAGGCTTACATCAGCAACATGGCCTTCCTCTGTAATTTCGCAATAAACAAATATATTATTCACTTTCTTAGTTTTTAAATTTGTAATAAATGCTTAACCAATAATATGGCTGTCGAGCAATTCTTTCATCAAATCATTGATTTCTTCGTCGCTAGTTCCCAGCACTTTAGAATCTTTAGACTGAAAAACAACGTTCTGAATAGCCTTTACTTTGGTTGGGGAACCTGATAATCCAAGAGCCTCAACATCTGCATTAATATCATCAACCGTCCATTCTTCAATATTCAAATAAGGACGCTCATTGTACAAATGAGTATAATCCTTAGTTTCGTTTTGAAGCTCTGTTACCGTCTTGGCATGTTTATATTTCATTAAGCGTTTTGCTTTTCTTGGACGACAATCTGCTGCCGAACCGTGAACCGTAACAGCCAAAGGAAAAGCGGCTTTAACAGTTTCTACTCCACGCTCCAAACGGCGCTTTATTGTGATCTCTTTATCATTAATATCTACCAATTCTTCAGCATAAGTAACTTGAGGAATCCCTAATTTCTCAGCAGTTTGCGGACCAACTTGAGCTGTATCTCCATCAATAGCCTGACGTCCGGCTACTAAAAGGTCAAAAGGCGCTAACTTTTTAACTGCTAATGATATAGCATAAGAAGTAGCCAAAGTATCGCTACCTGCAAATTTACGATCTGTTATAAGAAATCCTCTATCAGCACCTCTATACATAGATTCGCGGATAATTTCAGCAGCACGAAAAGGACCCATAGTAAGAACTATAACTTCTGCATCTTTCATCTTATCTTTCACACGAAGGGCAAATTCTAAAGCATTAAGGTCTTCGGGATTGTAAATAGCCGGAAGTGCAGCTCTATTTACCGTACCATCAGCTTTCATAGCATCTTTACCAACATTTCGTGTATCAGGAACCTGTTTGGCAAGAACAATAATTTTAAAACTCATTCGCTATAGTATTAATTTTTAGTTATTTAAGTTTTCGAATAATCAATATACAAATTCTAAACTATTATTAGATATTTTCGAAATGGTGACAAAAATAGAAATAAAGGGCAAACCCACAAAATTTAGGCTATCAAATAAAATAAAATTTATTACCAATAGACTGAGATTACACTTCAATACCTATTAAAGTCACATCATCAATTTGCTCCTCCTCGCCTCTCCAATCGGTAAATGCTTTCTCCAACAATGCTTTACTTTCTTTCAAAGAAGTAGAACGATGCTCCAATAACATTCGTTTAAAAGCAGGCGATTTGAATTTTTTACCTTTTGGGCCGCCAAACTGATCAATGTAACCATCAGAGAAAATATAGATTCTGTCGCCCTTTTCAAGTTGAATATTAAATACTTCAAAATCATCCATTTTATCGTAAATAGCTATTGGCATTTTATCTCCTTTAATTTCAAAAAGCTGATTATCAGAAGTCTTAACTCTATCGTGATCAAGATCAGGATAAGCTCCACTCTGCTTACGAATAAGATAAAGTGGATTATTTGCTCCTGCAAACTGCAACTCTAAGGTATCAAGATTTATACTCACCATAGACATATCCATACCATCTTTTGATTCGGCATCTTTCTGGTCTTGGCCTAAAGCAGTGATTACTGCTGTACGGAGATGATTCATAATATGAGCGGGATTTGTTGTACGTTCTCTCTCTACTATTTCTTTTAAAAACGAAATCCCCAACATGCTCATAAAAGCTCCGGGAACGCCGTGACCGGTACAATCTACTTCGGCTATTATCAGATGCCGATCGAACTGCACCATCCAGTAAAAATCACCACTAACAATATCGCGAGGCTTAAAAAGCACAAAATAATCATTCAAATATTTTTCAAAAGCCTTATTAGGTGGAAGTAAAGATTTTTGTATACGCTCGGCATAATAAATACTATCTGTAATTTGTTGTTTTTGTGCTTCGATATGATCGCGTTGTTGCTCCGCAATATTCATTTGAGCAACAACCTTTTTATTTGCTTCCTCTAAATCGCGAGTACGTTCTTTTACAATTTTCTCTAATTGCTTTTTCTGCTGTTCAATTCTCCTAACATTTATTTTATAAATAAAATATAGAAACAAAACAATGGAAATGAAGGCTAGTATTCTAAAACTCCACGTTTGCCAAAACGGCTTCGAGATACTAAACTTATAGCCTGCCGTATAGCTCCAAATATCGTCTTTTCCTTTTGCACGATAGACAAACTCATACGATCCAGGTCTCAAATTATTATAATAAACAATATGATCTTTATTCGTTCTAAAATAAGTTTGTGTTGAATTTTCATTACGCAAATAATGTTCATAAATAACCGACTTCTCATCAGAATAGAATAATCCGGAGAGTTCAAAAGCAATATTATTCTGATTGTATTTGAATTCATTTTGATTTTTAAAATCGATAGTAGAATCGTTAATTTTCACATTCTCCAAATAACATTTTGGCGATGACTTAGCCTCAACACTTCCTCTTAGATTAAAGTTAGATAAGCCGTGATAAGTAGCAATCCATAATAAGCCTTTTGTGTCTAAATAAAGCCCGTTCTGAACAACTTCATTACCACTAAGACCTTCTTTAGCAGTGATTTTAAATACAGTTTTAAGGTCTTCTTTATTAAAATAATACACTCCAAAATTAGTTCCAATCCATATATGATTTCTGTTTCGAGAGGGAATAATAGATTTAACAATTAAATTTTTACCAAGAGGAGTAATTTTTAAAGAATCGTTATTTATCAGTAATAGTCCTTCTGAAGATCCAATCCATAAAGAATTATCAATACTACTTATGGCCGACAAAGCATATGGAAAATGCTGTTGCTCCACAAATTTAGCACCATCGAAGCTCACAATAGCATTTCCATTTACACCCAAAATTTTACCTTGGTGTTCTGTAAGATTAAGAAGATTTGTTGTATTCTCATTCTGAAGGATTTTGAATAAGCCTTTATAATTTTTAAAATAATAAACCAATCCTAATCTATTACTTAAAACAAATAATTCTCCTTTTGAAGAAAAGAAAGCATCACTTAATCCTTTAAGCGACACTTTATTCGCATAAACTATTTTAAGCGTTTTAGCATTTATTTCAAAAATTCCTTTATCGTGAAGCAGTAGGACATTGTTATTTGGTAAAAGTCGAAGTATACCATGCCCTAAATCCAAACCCATTTTTTTAGAAATATTTTGCAGCTTTCCGGTTTCTACGTTATAGCGATAAATCCATTTATTAGATGAAACCCAAACATTACCCAATGGATCGTGTAAAACAGAAGCAATAGAAGAATTTAATTCTTCAGGAAAAAGATTCCTAATATTTTTATTATTGATAATTCTCTGTAAACCACCGGAATAGCCAATCCACAAATTCCCTTCAGTATCTTCTGTATAGGATAGAATAAAGTTATTCAATAAATCATCGCCGGAAGAATACTGAATAGCAGGCTGTTGCGGAGATATTACCTGATAAAGATGTGTGCTGTTTTTCAACCAAATAGAACCACTTTTACTTTGCGAAATTCCATTGATAGGTGTTTTAGGCATCTTCAATTGTTTGTTTAAAACAACCGGAGATTTTCCTTTTATCAAATCTGAAATACTCAAATAAAACAAGCCTCCCGGACTTGAAAACCAAAGAACATTACTTCTATCGACAAAGACAGAATAAACCTCTCCGATAAATATTCTTTTATTTCTCTTTTGTCCCTTCTCAACCAAATACAAGCCTTGTTTTGAGGCTATAAAAGTACGTTTTGAAGCGGTGTCTTGACACATCCCCGTGATACTACCCACCGATTGTATATCAATTAAATCATTTACTTGCCTTATTTTATTTGCTTCGAGTATATACAAACCTTTGTCGCTAACCAACCACTTTGTATTTTCCTTATCAATATATATATGATTAATTGCAAAGTTTGTAGGGTAATTAACAATCTTCCCGTCTTTTAACACACAAGAAACACCTTTCTCCGTAGCTATATATAAATTTCCATTTTTATCTTCTGTAATATGATTTGTAGTATTATGAACTAATCCATTTCCGGTATTTAGCTGCTCCATAATTCTACCATTATAGCGTACCACACCCGACAAAGTCCCAAACCACAAATAGCCTTTAGAATCCTGAAAAATAGTTGTAACATCTTCCTGCGGCAATCCTTCGTCAACACCAACCATAATATGCGGTAAAGTTCCCGGCTGAGAAGATTCATAATAATTTTTAAGGAAGTCTTCTATAGTATTAAAAGAAGCTCCTCGGGCAATTTTACCAAGAGTATTTAAAAGACCGTTATTCGATGACTCTTCAATAAACTGCTCGACAGCTTTAGTTAGATTAGGTTGATCTTTTCGTGTTGCCCAATTTACTTTTAATTTCCCTAAAGAAACTTTTGATTCTAAATCGGGATATAAAAACGCATTGAAAATTACTGTATAATCAGCACGATCATTACGTACATTTTTCACTAAATCGTTTGAGCTGGAAATAATTAAGTTTGTTATTCCATTATTGTGTAAAAGCTCTTCGTACATTGTATTACGCGCTGTAACACCGGTAAAATAATTCAAATCGTTTATCGATTTAATATCCTTATCAGGCTTAGCCAAAACAGCATAATCAGATTCATAGATAGGCAACATATTTATTTTACGTTCTCGCCAATCTAGTGCAGCAAAAATATCAACCGCAATATCAAAATAATTAAAAATTTCCGGAGTATATGATGAGTCTTTAGTTATCAGGTTATTCTCATCTTTCCAGTAAGTATTAAAATCGCTAACTACAACATATTCCATTTTAACACCAAGATATTCGGCAAATTCTTCTGCCAAAATATGCATAAACTGTTTTGTACCATTTTGATGAAAAACAAAATCACGCTCGCGCAAGGCAACCACAAGTTTCTTTGAGGACAAAATCTCATCTAAATCGCGATGATAAACTTGAATTGGGGTATGAGGAATTAAATGCTCTGCAAAACGAGAATACGTTTCTGAATACTTTTCATTATATAAATTGTCTAAAAAGCCATTATTTTCAATAGCTTTAAAAAAGGCCTCAACTTGTTGACTTAAAAGATTTCCCTTTTCGACAGCCCAAACAGTTTTAGCTACTTTATTTATCGGAAAAGTTAAAACAAACTCTTTATTATTTAATTTGTTGAACGAAAGAGCATCTTCAGCATCTAAAATAATTCCATCTACTTTTCCATCGATTAAAAATTGCTTAGACGTATTTCCGTCTGGCGTTTTTACAAACTCAATCCCACCTCCTATTTTGGCATCTATAATTTCTAAACTATGAACAAAACTTGTCCCGTCCATCAAACCTATTTTCATTCCTTTCATCTGATAAATATCGATAGGAATTTTTTCCAGGTCTTTTCTAACAACCAACATTTCGGCCGACAATAGTGTTTTGGCAAAATCGAAAAGTCTTTTTCGCCAAGCTAAAGGCGAAATAGTACTACAATAAATATCTACCTCTTTAAAAGCATCAGGAGTGTAGCTAATTGCGGAATTAGTTTCTAAATCTTTTGGCCGAACGCCATTATTCTGAAACAGCTTATCCCATCCAACAACTACTTCAACCAATTCCAAATCCATAAATTGGGCAAATTCATATGCTAAGGTATAGTTTACGGTTCCTAAGTCCGTTTCATCGAATCCAACATACAGCTTCCCGCTTTGCAGTATCTTGTCTAAATCGCGTGCTACTGAACCAAATGGCAAAAAGACTATAAATAAAATTATAAATTTTAATACCCTCATACAGGAAAAATTAGAAATAAGAATCTTATATATTACAAAGCTCTAAATTACAGATTTTAAGCTTGACGAAAAAATCATTTCGAGAAAACATCAAAATTATCCTATTTCTTTTCGTTCACAGCAATAGCAGTACACTTTCTTTCTAGATGCTCTCTTTCGTACAAATTAGGTATTTCCAAAAGCAAAGCTTTTTGATAGGATTGGTATGCACTATCAATTTGCCCAAAATTTACATAGTAATCGCCTATTAATTCCCAAGTATAAAAAAAGTTGGGATTAACTCCTGTAAATGATTCTAACACTTCTGAATTTACTGTTGAATTCTTTTCAATTGCGAACTCAATCTTCTTTCTTAATTTTTTATAGCTTAAGAATGATTTATAAGTAGTTGATAGTTGTAATGTATCAGGAGCAATAACTTCTTGTCCGAAGTTCTCATCCATAAGCATAGAAGGATTTTTAAAAATTTCTTCAAGCGAATAGGGTAAATAAGCTCCTAATTGAAATGGCTTAGTTGAAATCCATAGCTTCTTTTGCTCGGGTTTAAATAAGATAGAATGATGAGCAATAAACTGATTTAAAGCCAATTCATTTCCTAAACCAATTGACTTATTTTCAGCTCCATATGGATTTCTTAAAAAAGATACAAAATCATTCAAATCAAATGAAGTCTTTGTATTCAGGAGCTCCTCTACCCTTTCAAACCTTAGTCCGGTTGCATTTTCCCTAAGGTTTTCCTGATTCAATTTTTCATTAAATAAAACAGGACTTTGAAAATGATTCGTTAGAATTTGTTCTGTTTTTGTTCCTGCTCTAAACAAGATGGTTGTATCAGGAGTTTTCTCAATTATAGCGGTTTGTCCATCTTCACTTGAACCAATAAAAAAAGTTTCCGCAACAAAACTTGCACGTTTTTTTGCAATAGAATAAGCTTCATCAATTGTGGATGCATATTGAACAATTTCACGAGCAATAATAGATACTGGCGTTTTTGCCGTAAACGGGATTTCTGATTTAGCAGCATTCAAAGTAATGCTTAATCCTTGATTATTCATCCCCGAAACAACACCACTCATTCCTGACCAAGAAAGCGATACGAAATTATATCCGCTATCTGGAGAGATAAACATAAGCACCTTATTCTCAGCGAATTTATCGCCTACATAGAAGTCAAAATTTCTTCCTATCAACAAAGTAGAATCTACAGAAAGACTATCCCAAACCGAGAAAGCAGTACAAGCAACTAAGTTAAGGTTTTGCATTGCATGCCCAATATCATGAGCAGCATGATAATTCAATTGACGCTCATAATTATCTCCAATAAAATCAAAACTATCATCGGCAAAAAGTGAAACCGCTTTAATTTCTTTTTGATATTCTAAAGGAATATAATCAGGCAAATTCCGATTCATAAATGAAGTAACATATTTCAGGAATTTCAAGTACTTTTCACTTGGAATCATTTTTTTTATCTGCTTAACAAAAGCCTCTTCCTGAATAAACATCAATTCTTGAGAAAGAATTCCATGGCTGTATCCTATTTCTTCCGGACTTCCTTGTAAATACATCTCCCAGATTCCATATGAATTCTTACGTAAGAAATTCTGCTTAAATAAAAAAGTGGAATCATTAAGTTTTGTTCTTTCTGAGCTTTTCAGTTGTTTCAAGTCCAATATCGGAGCTTCAATTTGAACAGCAAAATAAAAATAAATACTAAAAAGCACAGCAATTCCCAAAATTGGCAACAATAGCTTTAATAATATTTTTAGTACTCTTGAAAACATATATTTCTCAAATTAAACAATACCAATATTATCGGATTGTATCATAAATTTTTGTTGTTAAATATTCTAAACCTATCAATTCTCCCACAGTTAAAATCGCGCCTGCCGTCACTCCTAAAGCACCATGCATATTCATATTTTGCCCTGTAAAAAACAAATTAGGAATTGCTGTTCTTGGCAAAACAATGGTAGAATATGGATTTTCATGATCTTTTAAAACACCATAAGAAGAACCGTTTCTTGTTCCCGTATAATCGCGATAGCTTAATGGTGTTGAAGTATAATACTTTAATATTTTAGAGCGAAAACCCGGAATTCTTTTTTCCACAAGATCAATTAACTGCTCAGCTTTTTCTCTTTTAAAATCTAAATATTCTTGTCCGCGATTTTCCACAAAAGTATTTTCCCATTTCTTCACATCTCCAAAAGACATAGGCGATAAAGCGGTAGCATGACTTACCCATTCGGGATTTTGTGAAGAAGCAGGAGTATAAAAATAAAAATGTTGAGGCCAAGGATTGGCATCATTATGCCAAACATCCTGAGCCGCAAAATGATAGATATTTCGTGGAATATACTGAAAGCTATTCTTTTTTAGAATAAAATAAACACTAAACATTCCGTTGGTATCAGACAAATTGTTAATTCTTTTACGATAAACCTTTTTCAAACGAGTATCGTCAATTAATTTCAATGTTACTGCCGGATGAATATTAGAAATAATTTTTTTTGCGAAAAACTTTTCTCCGTTTAGCGTTTCAACACTTACACTTTCATTATCTTGAAAATTAATCTTACAAACTTCAGAATTATTATGCAATTCGCCGCCTTGAGTACGGATTTTGTTAACCAATGCATCTGATAATTGCTGACTTCCATCCACAAAACGCCAAGCACTTTCAATAAATTGACGGTTTACTAAAGCATGAACATAAAAGGGCGTTTTTACTTTATCGCCACCATATAAAATATTAGCAGCACCTAAAACATTACGAAACCTCTTATCCGGATGCAAAGATTTTATATAATCCCAAGCTCCACCAATACGATAATTCTCGTCCTTAACTATTGATTTAAACTTTTCTAAATGCAAAAGCGGAAAACCATCGGTAATCTCCCATATCTTCTTTAAATAAGATTCTATTACTTTTCTCTTTTCGGGAAATTCTATAGCTAAATTTTCAATAAAGTTATCATATCCTTGTGCATAGTTATAGCGCTTACCATCATTTGCAAAACTAATTTGTTCAAATGCCTTAACATCTAATTGCCTTAGATTCAAGTCATCAATAATACCTAAATAATTAAAATATCTATGCAGAAACTGATCCTCAGCCATTGCTCCAATATAATTCATACCGGTGCCAAAATGATATCCGTCGCGTTTAAAAGTCTGTAAGTTTCCCCCAAACTGCCAGTGTTGCTCCAAAACAAGCACTCTCATTCCCTCCTTACTCAGTAGAGCAGCAGATACAAGACCTCCTAAACCACTTCCTGCAATTATTACATCAAACTTATGTCTCACTTGGGAATTTTTATTTGCGAAGCTAAGGATATTCTTAAAACTCAAAACTCATTTTTACTTTTATTTATTTTTTTATCTCATTTCCGAAACTTATTCCAAAATTCAAACCATTTCTCAAAATGAGAGTGTTGTTCTTATTTAGAATCATTCCATTTGAATTTAATCTATTGATTATTAGTTATTTAAGAAAACCTCAGTGAAAACGGCACATTTTTTGAACAGGGCAACTTGCAAGAAAAGGCAAAGGGTCAAAAAAGAAATTAAGCTATTTAAATGAAGAGATTATTCTATTTATCGTTAATACTGGGACTAATTCTGGTGAGTTGTAATAAGCCACCCGAAATCCCTAGTATTCAAGACGTTATTTTTCAAGCAACTACTAATACTTCGGGACTAAAATCTTCTTGTGATAATCCCATAGCTAACTTTGCACTAATCGAGATTGACGGGATAACTCAACAAGTAGGCGTGTTTTACTTAGACGACAAAATATATACCAATACTCTTAAGCTTGCTCCTGGTAACCATACACTAAACATGTTTGTTCTCGTTAACGATGGAGGGACTCCCGATAATCCTGATGGAGATATTATTGTTCAGGCTGCACCACTTAGTGGTAACACTTTTGCAAATTTCGTAAGTAAACCCCTACCTTTTAACTTTAAAGTAGATGCATTTTATAAAACAGAAATTCCAATTGAACTTTTATGTTATGAAGCCGCCGATTATGACGACTTTGGCTTCGCTTGGTTTAGTATTGAAGAAATAGCCGTTCGTGAGTTTTGCTTTTTTGGTGATATCTGTATAGATGATTATATGAGCTATACCGGTTCTCTATATGAGAATCAGCGTAATGGACTTCAGCACGATATGCCTGCAATTTTTAAAATTGACGTTATACGGAATGACAATCTGTTAATTACTTACGATAATGCTGAATGGTATGGCGAAGGGCGTCCCTTATGTGTCGATTACCCCGATTATTCAAACTATACCGATAATTACAAATTCGTTCTGTCTATACTGTTAAAGGAAGGTGAAGAGTTTAATTATGTTGAATTATATACTTGGGAAACAACAGATGCAGAACAATTACCTAATATCGGAAGTGATAATATATTAGATTTTGTTCTTGGAGACTGTGTCCCTGATGCCGATCTTATTATTCCTCCTATAGATGAGCCTACTCCTACTCCATTTACCGGTGAAGAAACCGCTTTTGCTTACGGTGGAGAAGAAAATGCATCTTGCTTTATTGAAGATGGTTTTGGTAACTGGGGATGGACAAATGGAAAATACAATGAAGGTGATTATACCTTAGAACTTTTAGCTGGAGTTGGTGACTGTGATCAAACAAAAGGTTATGACGTTGGAGAAGTTTTACTTTCCTACCATAATGGAAGCATTTCAGTAAGCTATAATGTTACTTCGACTTATGAATTACAAGCTGTTCAGCTTTATGTGGGCTATGAAAAATATCCTGAAAAAAATGGTACCCCAACAGTTGCTCCCGGACAATACACAATAATTGATGATGAGCTTAACTCAGGAACTACCAGCTATACATTTAATTTGGACGGATTTAGTGAAAAAATATATATAATCGCACATGCAGATGTTTTAGGAAATTAATAACCTTAAGATATAAAGACAAAAATTAAACAAGTGCAAAGCACATAAAAACAAAAATTATGAAAAAATTATTCTATTTATTTTTAATGGTCGGTCTAATAATCGTAAGCTGTAACAAGCCTGCAGATGTACCTGCTACACAAGAAGTAGTTTTTAAAGCAACTACTGCCACTACCGGGTTAAAAGCAGGTGACTGCGACACTGAAGTTGCTCATTACGCTTTAATAGAGATTGATAATGATATTCTTAAAGTAGATGTATTTTATTTAGAAGGAATGATCTACACTAACACTATTAAACTTTCTCCCGGAAATCATACAATTAAAAGTTTTGTACTTAAAAATGATAACGGAACACCAAACGATGATACCGATGACATCATTGTAAAAGCAACTCCTTTAATAGGTTCTGATTATGCCGGATTTGTTCAAAATCCACTTCCTTTCGACTTTAATGTTGATGCTTTTTATAAAGCTGAGGTAAATATTGAAATCCTTTGTTTTGAAGCTGCAGAAATTACTGACTTTGGCTTTGCTTGGTTTACTGTTAACGAAATTACAGTACGCGAACTTTGTTTCTTTGGTGACTTCTGTACAGATGATTATATGGATTATACAAACACATTATATGGTTCTCAAACCTATGGTGTTCGTCACGATATGCCTGCTATCTTTAAAATAGACATTTACAGAAACAACACCTTTTTAATTAGCTACAATAATGAATACCATGCAGATGGATCAGACTGGTTTGGTGAAGGAGCAGCTTTATGTGTGCAATATCCCGATTTTGAGAATGTTACAGACAATTACAAATTCGAACTTTGGGTTAAAGTTTTAGTTGGTAACTCTTTTGAATACAAGTTATTCCACACCTTTACAACTACCGATGCAGGACAATTAAATTCAGGAGCAGACAATATTCTTGACTTTGTAATTGGCGACTGTGTCCCTGATGCCGATTTAGTTTTACCTGCTTATTATAATAATTAGAAATTAATATAAAAACAGAATTAAACATTTAAAAAACAATTGATATGAAAAAATTATTTTATTTATTTTTAATGGTCGGTCTGATTACAGTTAGCTGTAATAAGCCCGAAGAAATAGCTACCGAGCAAGAAGTAGTTTTTAAAGCGACTACTGCCACTACCGGATTTAAAGCAGATGACTGCGACAATGAAGTTGCTCATTACGCTTTAATAGAGATTGATAATGATATTCTTAAAGTAGATGTATTTTATTTAGAAGGAATGATCTACACTAACACTATTAAACTTTCTCCCGGAAATCATACGATTAAAAGTTTTGTACTTAAAAATGATAATGGAACACCAAACGATGATACCGATGACATCATTGTAAAAGCAACTCCTTTAATAGGTTCTGATTATGCCGGATTTGTTCAAAATCCACTTCCTTTCGACTTTAACGTTGATGCTTTTTATAAAGCTGAGGTAAATATTGAAATCCTTTGTTTTGAAGCTGCAGAAATTACTGACTTTGGTTTTGCTTGGTTTACTGTTAACGAAATTACAGTACGCGAACTTTGTTTCTTTGGTGACTTCTGTACTAAATACTATAACGATTATGCCGGATCTCTTTACGAAGGTCAGGAAAGTGGCTTACGTCATGATATGCCTGCTATCTTTAAAATAGATATTTATAGAAACAACAATTTCCTAATTAGCTATAATAACGAAGAATGGTTAGGTGAAGGCGCACCATTATGTGTTCAATATCCGGATTTTGAGAATGTAACTGACAATTATGAGTTTAGACTTTCTATCTTAGTTAAAGTAGGTATGAACTTTGAATACAAACATTTCTATACTTTTACAACTACTGATGATGGAACGATTGCTAATATTGGTGATGACAATGTTTTAGACTTTGTTCTTGGAAGCTGTGTTCCAGATGCAGACTTAATTCTTCCTCCATATATGAACCTCCCTGCTAACGTAACTATGACAACAGGTAGTACTCATTCGCCTGGTAGCTTAGGAACCTATTTTGATATTACCCTTTCCGGAATAGGTGCCGGTTATGATATTGGAAATCAAACCTATGGTGTCTTTTGTGCCGATAAAAATACATCTATCGTATTGAATACAACTTATAATATGGATGTATACACTTCTTTATATCCAGACTTACTCCCGGGTGCTTTTGCCGCACAAAAAGACGTTCTTGATAATATTAACTGGTTGGGCAATAACCTATACCGTTATGATGGACATACTTGGGCAGATATTCAAGATGCCGTATGGATGATATTAGGTCAAATTTCAACATCTTCAACTCCATTTGCAACTCAAATGGCTAGTGATGCTATGTTATACGGTGATGGTTACATACCTCCAGTTGGTGGTTGGGCTGCTGTATTATTTGTAGATCCTACAGCCGATGATTATAATAAAGTATTACAATTACTTTTTACACTTGTAGACCCTTAATAAATAATAGTTTAATCTGAAGAGAGGAGGCATTTTGTCTCCTCTTTTTTTATGCCTAAGCTTTTCTGGCAATATAAATTAAGTTAGAGTTAAGCCTTGTTTTATCAATAACTTCAAAATTATAATTACGAGAAATAAAGAAGGCTTCTAATCGTTTTTTTGATGTAAAGAAAAGTTGTTTGTCTGTGGTAGCGGTTTTATTAAAACCTATAAGCTTAGTGGATTGCCACTCTGAGAAACGTGTACCTTTATGCTTTTTATGTTGACTATCAGCATCACGAATAATAATCCGTCCTCCGGCATTGAGTTTTGAAATACATCTATCTAAAAGCAAATCCTGCTCTTCAAAAGGTAAATAATGTAATACATCACTCAGCACAAAAACATCGGCTTCTTCAAACACAAAGGTCGAAACATCCCCTACTTCAAAACGAATCTGATCTTCTGTAGAATAGGTACTCTCATGGACATTCTGTGCAATTCTAATTTTGTCTTCATCATAATCCACTCCGATAATTTGCCGTTTTTCTGATAAGAAATAAAGCATATAATCCATAAAACCATATCCACAGCCTAAATCAATAATTTTAGCATCTCGAGGAATCAGCTTATCAAATAATTCATAATTATTATCAAAGCGAGTTTTTATTCGAGCATACCACTCCAAAACAGGACCTTTATAAATATAATTATTAATTAATTTAGTACGAAAATACTTTGGACTTTCTTGCTTCTGCTTCAAAATATCAAATTCTCGAATATAGAATTGGCGGAATTCTTTTGAGCGCTGGGCATAGTTTTGAGTAAAATTAGAATCGTTAATTTTTATTCTATCTAATATTTTTACGGTTATATGTCCACTTTTCAAAAAATTTTCACCTTTTGTAATACAATCGCCAACACCGTGTAACAAAACCGGCAGAATATCTAATTGTAATTTCTCTGCTATATAAAACGCGCCTTTATGAAAACGCCTAATTTTTGAGTTCTCGGAACGTGATCCTTCAGGAAATACCATTACCGAATATCCCTGCTCTACTTTTCGTTTAATTAAAGGAAGATTATCTTCCAAACGGTCGAGTACAGGATAAAAATGTGCCATTCTAACCAAGACCCCATAAAAAGGATTTCGCTGCACCCAATCGTTAGTCAGCAATATCATCTTGGGATAAAGCATTAAAAGCAATACAATATCAATATGCGATTGATGATTACTAATAATTACGGCAGGCTTGTCAAATTTTTCTTTATCGTATCCTATTACTTTTTTAGGGACATAAAACATAACATAAACCATTGCCTTACTACTGAATTGTAAAATTCGATGAAATAATAAGCGTAGGTTTTCACGTCGCCCGGGAATTAGCTTTAGCAATATAAAACCTGAGATTGTACTTACAATAGTGCCTAACAAAAAGAAAATAAAAGCGATTATTGAACCAAATATATTTCCTAAAGTCATGGGTAAAACACGTTTCTTCCCTTTTGTATTTACCAAAAAAGAGAAAAGCCAAGGCTGAATTGTAAACGCATTTAACAAAACGGAAAAAAGTCCCACAACAGTTACCAAAGCCATTGACTTAAGAGCAGGATGTTCTGCGAATATTAATACACCAATACCTAATATTGTAGTCAAGGAAGAAAAGAAAATGGAAGTTTTAAAGGATAATAACACATTCTTTCCATCAGAATATTCTTTCATTAAACCTCTGGTTATAAATATACTATAATCAATACCCAAACCAAATATTAAAGTTGAAATAACAATATTCACAATATTAAAAGAGAGTCCAAAAATAGCCATAATACCTAATGTCCATATCCAACTTATTATCATAGGCAAATAGGTAATTAAGGCCAATTCTATACGTCCAAAAGCAATAAGGATAATTAAGAAAACCAATAGCATACTTACAATTACAAGTAAGTTGAAATCAGCTCTAAGAGCATCCATAAATCGTGTTGCCAAATACTCCTTATCCATAACAGTATTAGAAAATTCAGATTTTCTTAATGCATCATGTAGTTGTATTTTTTGCTTATTAGAAACTTTTATTTGAGTTAAAACAGTATATCCGCTCTCATTTTCTTTTATTAACTCATTTAAATAATGCTTACGAATAAAGTTCTTATCCTTTTCTGTTATAGGAAAATACTTCCTGTTTAATGATTCTACAAAATCGTTAAAAGTATTAGGTTTAAATCCGTATTGCTGTCGGATTACATCAAGATTTTTTTTAAGAGTTTGTATTCTTTCGGCAGTCCAGAAATGCTGCCAACGTTCCAAACGTTTTTTTTGCAATCCTTCTGAAGGGAGCAAATACTGTATTCTTGTATGTTTTAAATCAATTCCGTCATCTTCAACAAAGCCATCTAAGACTTGCTGTATTTTTTCAGCATTATACAAAGCAGAATCCAGACTTGTTGCACGACTTATCAGAAATACATTTCGTTGCGAAACCGAGCTAATGCTATTTAGTTTTGCTTCTGCCGTTTTAAGCTTTTCCGACATATAATTAATTGCATTCAGATCACCCTCAAACTGAACTTTTCCGGAAAAATAATAGAAGAAAGGAGTGATAAGTAAAATTGAAATAATCAGCCATCGCTTTTTATGAAAAGGAAAATTAAATAAAGGCTTTAGTTTATCCTTCAAACTATTATTCTCAATAGGTAAGCCCTCAGTCTCCGGTAAAAACAAAGGGATTATAATCAGAGAAAAAAGAGCTGCAAAAAGAATACTAATACCGGCAAAAAGTCCCATATCACGCAATGCACCGGAAGAAATAGACAAGAGTCCAAAAAAAGCGGCTGCTGTTGTAAGTGAGCTTATTAAAATAGGAGACGTAACATCTTTTAAAATATCTGTTACAGAATGTCCATTTTGCGAATGAGTAAAAATATGCAATACATAATCAATACTAATACCTACCAAAATTGAGCCCATCCCAAGTGCAATTGCAGAGACCTCTCCTTTTAGTAAATAAAGTATTGCCATTGCCGTTAAAACAGCTAAAGCTGCCGGAATAAATATAATAACAAACAAACGTTTTCTACGATAGAAAAAAGCTACTAATAAAACTATTGCAAAAACAGCAATAACAACGGTAAGAATTACATCGCGCTTGATTTGTTTTGCATTAGCATAAGCAACTGCCGGAGCTCCAAAATACTGAATACTCAGAATATAATCCTTATCTCTTTCAATCTTTTCTACCTTACGCTCTATACTTTCAATTAATCGCCCATTATTCTTACTATCAGAAGATTTATAAGTGGGTTTAAGATAAAAAATCAAATGTTTTTTATCTGATGTAAAAATTGCATCTTTATAAAGTTCGAAATTGCTATCGAATTGAAATGTCTGTAAGCGTTTTAATGGTTCTATACTAAGACCAACAGGATCCTGAGCAATCATTTTCCGCATAAACATAGCAGCAGGAGAAAATAGGCTTTTGTATTTCTTTCGGAAGTTAGTCTCCAAAACCTTCTTCTGAATCATTTTTTCAATAACAGAATAGTCTCCCTCTTCTAAATAATAAGGTAAATAATTAATAATGAAATTATAAACCTGATCTATTGATGATGGACTTACTTTGTATTGAATATCTGCTATTAAACCACTATCATCCTTTTGTAAATTAGCAATTAGAGAATCGGCTGCTTGCAAAAGAATTTCAGGATTTACTTCTGTTGAGTCGCTTAGCTCTAAATGAAAAAATATACGATCGGCAAAATCAATAGCTTCCAAATTCTCTATTAAATTGGTCGGCATATCTTTCTCAGGCAGTAATTTACTTACATCTTCAGAAAGCTGTAAACGACTTGCATAAAAGCCCGTAACAGCAATTAAAATTACAAGTAAAGCAATAAAAATCCACTTAAACTTAAGAATTAAATGATGAAGACCTATAAACAACCTTTCCATAATTCTAATCATTATTTACTTTCCCCTGAGGGTAATTCTGTATTTATTTCCTTCCTAAAAGCTATCAATAAAAAGTAACTAACAACTCCGCTCAATACACCTGCAATTCCTGCAAAAACTACAGCTCCAAGATAATATTGAAACAGATCATTCTTAACATTATCAAAGTCGAACTGCGGACTAAAATTTATATGAGATGATTGATTTAAAAGCAATCCACCCGTTATAAAACTAAGGTAAAGCAATATAGGAATTACCGGCGGTATACTAATATTTGCAGCTACCAAAACAATTACTTTATTTAAACGAAATATTGAAGCCAAAAATACAGCCAATAACATTTGAAACCCCCAAACGGGAAAAATACCCATAAAAATACCGAAGCCAATAGCAACAGCCATTTTAAGGTTACTATCTTGAGTCCGCAAAATCTGCTCTTTAAGGATTTTTTTCGTATCTCCTTTTTTAATACTTCGAAATAAATCGCGTGGTTTTATCCATAAAAGAGCAATAATAACAAGAATAGTATTGAGAATACTTATTCTGAAAAAATCCCAAAATTTCCGAAAATGAGTAATTCTATCTTCCGGATAAAGAACTTCAATAGGAACACTATCTATCTTCACTCCCGCCCAAGAAAGTCTAACCAAACTTTCAATCTCAAACTCATAGCGAGAAGTATAAAAACGCATGGAATTTATTTCTTTCAAAGGATATAACCTATATCCGGATTGAGTATCAGGCAAAGCATTACCGGTTTCTAACTTATACCAAAAATTAGAAAACTTATGACCAAAACTACTTCCTTCCGGTATTCCATCTGATTCCATATTTCTAGCGCCAACAAGCATTATATCGGATTCTTGCTCAAGTTTTTCTAAAAACAGATGTAAGTCTTTTGCCAAATGCTGTCCATCAGAATCAATACTTATAGCATATTTAAACCCCATCTCTTCGGCTTTAGCCATACCTGCAAGCATAGCTTTTCCTTTCCCTTTATTTGTAGGAAAACTGACGACTGTTAATTGGGAATATTTATTTAAAATCTCGGCTGTATTATCTGTAGAACCATCATTTATTACAACTATCGATAGTGTATAATTCAAAATATCATCTAAAACAGCAGACAATTTGCCGGCATTGTTGTAGGTTGGAATAAGCACACAACATTTAAGAGTATCAAACTGATTCTGTAATAGCGGCATTAGTCTTTTATTAGTTTATAGTTGGCACTTATCTTAAAATAGTTTACTTTTTTACAATCAATAATTGCCTGAACCTTAATAGTTTCAGACTCCTTAGATTTTATTATAATTTCAAAATCCAACTCATTAATTTCTTTGGGATTAATGAAATTAAGAAATTTTATATTCTTGGCTTCCTTCAAAACCAACTTACAAGCAAAATCTTCTTCCAATACTTCTTTAATCATTTGTATTAAAACTACACCCGGAACAACAGGAATATCCGGAAAATGTCCTTGAAAAATCGAATGTGAAATATTCAATTGGAAAATTCCAGTCAGCTTATTTTTTACCCGATCAAGCCTTGCTATAGTATAAAAATCATTCTTCAGCATTAATAATTTTTTTTAATCGAATAGAAATTGAAGGATGTTTTGTCTTTATCAAGATTTCTTTCGTTTGATTATCAAATTGTATCAAAGCTCTTTTTCGTCCACTTTCCAAACGCTCTATTTTGTATATTTTCTGATCTTCAGTCATAAAATAATCCCATTGTTCCTTGCCACTTTCCAAACGAGAAATAAATTCTTTTTCCTTTTCATTATAAAGGAATTCCTCAGAGATATTCGTTAAAATACCGGGATAAAGCACTTTCATATTATCAAATAAAGCATTTGTAATATACGGATTATCCAGATGTTTCATAATATAATGAAGGCTTAGCGAATCTCCTTTAAAATACTCAACATCAAATACTTTCAAGCCAAATTCCGTTACCATCAACAAGCGAATAGAAGATTCATCAGCTTGTTTTACCATAAGTAATCCACTTTGTTTTTGATGAAAAGCCTCAATATTAATCTTATACAATATTTTTTTTTGCGAATCAGCGAGCCAAAAATTTTCAGGAATATCTATACGATTTTCTGTATATCTATACCATCTGTGAGTTTTTAAATTTGCACAAGCCGAAAACAGCATAAGCAAAACCAATAAACCCAAAATATAACGATATACTATTTTCATTCTTAAGTATTAAACAGGCTTACAAAGTAAAAAAGTTTTTTTGTTTTTTTATGGTCTTCTCTTAAAGGAATATTAACAAGATTTTAAGTTTATCTCCGTCTGAAATGTGTAGCTCGAGCGTTTTTATCTAAGCCATTTTTATCGGGCGGAATATTTGTCTTCCAATATGCATCATCATCTTCATCATCTTCATCATCTTCATCATCTTCGTCCCAATGATATACTTGAGCTTTTGGACCTTGATTCCGATAATATACAGCCATTAAAAGACCTGCAATAAAACCAAACAAATGACCTTCCCAGCTTATATTTTCATTGGGAAAAAGCTCCGGGAAAAAGCCCCAAACCAAACTTCCGTATAAAAAAGTAACTATAAGAGAAACAACCATTAAAGTTCTATTTTTTCTAAAAATCCCACTAAAAAATAAAAAAGCGACGAAGCCATAAACTAAAGCGCTTGCCCCAATATGTATAGCTTCTCTTCCACCTATCCACAACCAGATTCCACTTAAACCATATATCCAAAGAATTACTTTCCAAGCAATTTCTCGATAGAAATAGAAAATAAAACCACCTAAAACAAAGATTGGGACAGAATTAGAAAATAAATGAGCAAAAGAAGCATGCAAGAAAGGCATACTTAAAATTGCAGGTAAACGAATTAAACTACGCGGTAAAATACCTCCGGCTGACAAAGAAAAGTGAAATACTACTTCCACTATCTTAATAAGCCAAATTACAATTATAAAAACCGTGGGATAATAAAATGCTTTTATAAAATCATTTCTTTCTTGGTTTTTATCGAATTGACTCATTCATCAAAAATAAAAAAAGAGGCTTAGCCTCTTTAAGTTCTTAACCCAAATATACCTTAAGTAATTTACTTCGTGATGAGTGTTTTAACCGCCTAATTGCTTTTTCTTTTATTTGACGCACTCTTTCGCGAGTAAGATCAAACTTATCGCCAATCTCATCTAAAGTAAGCCCATGATTTAATCCAATTCCATAATACAAATTTATTACATCTCGTTCCTTTTCGGTAAGTGTAGCTAAAGAACGTTTAATCTCAGCATTCAAAGACTCTCGCATAAGAGAGTCGTCAGTTTTTGCAGCTTCATCAGAAGTAATAAAATCAACCATAGTGGTGTCATCATCAGGTGCAATTGGAGCATCAATAGATATTGAACGGCTAGATATTCTCATAGCTGCATCTATCTTATTTTGAGGCGTTTCCAAATCGTCTGCTACCTCTTCCATAAAAGGAGCTCTATTTAATTCTTGCTCCAATCTGGATATCGTCTTCTTAATCTTATTAATAGATCCAACTTGATTTAATGGCAAACGAACTATTCTTGATTGCTCCGCAAGAGCTTGTAAAATTCCTTGACGAATCCACCAAACGGCATAAGAAATAAATTTAAAGCCTCTGGTTTCATCAAAACGACTGGCTGCTTTAATTAAACCCACATTGCCTTCGTTAATTAAATCGGGCAAACTCAAACCTTGATTTTGGTATTGTTTAGCAACAGATACAACAAAACGCAAATTGGCTTTTACTAATTTATTAAGGGCAACACGATCACCCTCTCGTATTAATTGGGCTAATCTTACTTCTTCGTCGGGACCAATAAGACCTTCACGACCAATATCCGTTAAATATTTATCGAGAGAAGCATTTTCCCTATTGGTTATAGATTTATTTATTTTTAATTGTCTCATTTATTATTCCAAATATTAACTGCCTAAATATCAGATTATTCTGTTTTCAGACTTTAGCAAATATAATAAAACAAATGCAGACTTCCAAAAGAATATAGTTTCCCAAGTTGTTAAAAATTACTAAATAAATACAGGAGCATTTATTTAGACTATTTAAGAATAGCTTATGTTCTACTTGTTTTTTTCTTAAACTTATTATTCTTATTGTATTTTTGAGGCTTCTTATTCCAAGTTTTCTTGGTAACAATATATTCCGGGCCGGGTTTAAAACCTTCCGGTAAAGGAATCTTAAAGATTTCTTTTTCTATAAGCTTTTCTATTCGTTTGAACCTAAAAACATCATCTTGATTAATAAGAGAAATAGCGAGGCCTTCTCGCTCTGCCCTTGCTGTTCTACCAACACGATGCACATAATCTTCGGGTTCGGGTGGAATATCAAAATTAATAATTAGGTCGATATCATCTATATCTATTCCGCGTGAAACAATATCGGTAGCAATCAATATTTTATGCTTACCATTTCTAAAATCCAGTAAGATTTGCTCTCGTTCACTTTGTTCGTAAGCTGAGTGAATTCCTTTAGCAGGGATATTTTTGGCACGTAGTCGTTTAACAATTTCATTAACTGTCACCTTTCTACTACTAAAGATAATAAGTTTATTATCTGCCTTATCCTCTAATAAATTCTCTAAAAGTTTAATTTTCTGATCATCATTTACAAGATAAGCAGCTTGAACAATTTTTTCGGCCGGTTTTGCTATCGCGATACTCACTTCCTTTGGGTTTGAGAGTATTTTCATGGCTAACGTTTTAATTTTCGGATTCATTGTTGCCGAGAACATCATATTCTGCCTATTCTTTGGCAGCATTTTTATAATACTCGAAATATCAGGCAAAAAGCCCATATCTAACATTTTATCGGCTTCATCCAAAACAAAATACTTCAAACTCTTCAAATCCACATAGCCCAAATTCAGATGGCTAATCAAACGACCGGGAGTTGCAACAATAAAATCAGCTCCATCTGTCAAAGCTTTCTTTTCATACTCCCAACTACTTCCACTTCCTCCTCCATAAATAGCCAAAGAGGTTAAATCAGAATAATAAGAAAATCCTTGCAACTGCTGTTCTATTTGTTGTGCTAATTCGCGTGTTGGAGCAATAATCATTGCTTTTACACCGGCTGTTTTGGGTTGTTCCAAAATTTGGTTAATGATGGGTACAAGAAAGGCAGCTGTTTTGCCCGTTCCGGTTTGTGCAAAAGCCATCAGGTCGTATCCATCTAAAATAATAGGAATACCCTCCTCCTGTACCGGAGTCGGCTCTGCAAATCCCATTTCGTAAAGAGAATCGGCTAAATCGGGAAGTAAATCAAAATCGTCAAAAGTCACATTAGTAAATTTATATTAGGCTTGAATAATATTGTGAATAATATAGCATCTGCTGAGTAAAATCATCGGGATAATTTATTTCTACATCAACTATTTTATGTTCGTCAAAGATAGGCGAATATTGTGGATTTATAAATCCGGCATAAGCGGCGATATTAAGTTTCTCCCAGCGTAACAAAACTTCTTTATGCAATTCTACATCCACCTTAACGCCATAATTTTCAACTAAATTTTTAGCGGCTTCGTAATCGCCGGTCGATTTAATACGTTGGACTTCTTTTAAAAGTTCTCCGAAAAGAATATTAAGCTTTTTATAATCGCGAATAACAAAATAAGTTTTCCCATCTTTTTTTACTCGCTCGATTACATTTTCTTCATTTCCCTTCTCAAAAACCCATTTTGCAATCAATTGTCGGTTACGCATATGCGATTCTTCAATATCCTTCCCCAACTCTACTCTTACCAACTGTGTTAGCAAAGAAGAGCGAATAAAGGAGTTATATTCGCAAACACCTGTATTTTTATCAGTCATTAAACCTAAATCAATAAGTTTCTGATCCATAGCAAAATAAAGAGCTACTAAATCGGCTCTAGCCTCTTCGATAGTAGAAGCATAGTTTTTAAGAGTTACTGCCGGCTCTGCAACGCCCTCTTCTATTTTTCCTGAGCCATGACCAATAATTTCGTGAAGATCGACATGAAGTTTTGATGCCAAACTGCCATATTTTTTATCGAGCTCAACTTCTTCTTCCGAAAAGGCAAACTCTTCTACCACTCCACTATTTTTTGAAGCCAAATCATAAGCATCAATAATATTACTGATAGAAACCGATTTAGAGCCATATTCTGCACGAATCCAATCTGCATTAGGTAAATTAACACCAATTGGTGTTGATGGGGAACAATCTCCCGCTTCCATAACAGCAAATATTGCTTTTGCCGTAACACCTTCTATTTTCTCTTTTTTATGTTTTGGAAAAGTACTCGAATTTTGCTCAAACCAATTAGCGTTTCCACTAACAGTTTCGGCTCTTTTAGTAGCTTCTTCATCACGAATAGAGACCAAAGCCTCATAAGTAGCTTTTCTGCCCAAAGGATCGCCATATGTTTCTATAAATCCGTGAATAATATCAACTGAAGATTCTGTGTCCTGAAGCCAGGCAAGACTATAATCGTCGAAATCTTTAAGCTCTCCGCTTTTATAAAAATCAATCAACTTCTGAAGAGCTTTTGTTTGTTTATCATTTTCCGCAAAGCGAACTGCTTTTTCAAGCCAAAAAACCATTTTCCCGATAGATGCAGAATAATGCTCTCCAATTTTATAAGTTAACTCTTTTATTTGTCCGTTTTCCTTTACCAATTTAGAATTAAGTCCAAGAGAAATTGGCTTTTTAGCATTCAGAACTTTTTTAGTATTATAAAATTCCTCCGCCTCTTCTTGACTAATATTTTCATAAAAGTTACAGGCAGAATTAAGCAATAAATCGTTTTCAGCATCTAAGCTTAAACGTTTTGCATCAAGCGTAGGATCAAAGATAAGATTAGTAAATTCTTCTATAAAATCGTTAAATATTTCTTCGGCGAAAAACTTATAATTAGCTTTATCTGAATTAATTAGCAACTTCTTAAACTCTTCCCTGCTACAAGTTGGAAAGAATTTATCCATAGCATAATGATGATGAATTCCGTTAGAAAACCAAAAACGCTTTAGATAAACAACAAAGGCTTTAAAAGTTTCGCTTTCGCGATTTCCGGTATATGTTTTATATACATTCTCCAGATTATGTCTAATAAGTAAATTGTATTTATAATTTTGATCATAAATAATATCACGCCCCCACAATGCCGCTTGAGATAAGAAATAAACTAAACGTTTTTTTTCAAAACTCAGCTTTTCAAATTCGGGAACTTGGTAACGTAAAATTCGTATATCGGCAAATTGTTCAGTTTGTATTTTAAAATCAGTCATAAAAGTTAAAGGCTATATATTTTTTTATAAGGAACAGGAAAAATAAATATTAATTTTAGGTTGCCAAAGGTACAAAAAACCTATGTTATAAAAACTCCTCTCTTAGTTTATAAATAACAAAACAAAGGCTTTAACTCGCCCTACCCCTCCTCATTTCAATCCGTCGGCTGACGGAGAGAAATCCCTACCAGCATACAAACAGATTTCTCATCCCATTACACTCCATTAGAAATGATGGGATTGTGAGATCTCTCCGTCGCTACGCTCTGTCGAGATGAGGGAAACCCCTTAATTATCCCGAGGGTTCTAAACCATCGTAGGGATTTGGCTTGATATAACGAGGGCTGCGCTTAGAGCGAAACCCTCGTAGGGATTAATACCATTGCAGTATATATCTTAAAGACACACCGTAAATAAAGACCTATCCTATAAAATCACTTAACTTATCTCCTCCTTTCTTAACCAAGAAAATATCCCACCAAAGTGTCATAACCAAAAGATTGATCATACGGTTAGCCATAGTTTGCTTATACCAGAACCAGTAATTTCCCGCTACCGATGATTCATAAGCCTTAAAGAAATTCTTCAAGAATGATTTATCGAAAAATCCTGTAGCAATATCGCTACCGATTATATAATCGTAAATTTTTTGACGTTTATTTCCATCGGAAAAGAACATTTCTAAGGGTGAAAAACCTCCTTGTTTTTTACGTGAAGTCACCTCTACCGGAAGTTTTGGTTTTATCAAAGCTTTTAGCAAATATTTAGAGACTCCTTTTCCCTTTGCAATATCCTCAACACTTCCTTTTACTTTTAAATTTCTTGGAAGTGATTTAACAAAATCAAAAACATCTTTATCAATATAGGTAAAAGCAAGGTTTACTCCATACATTTGTGAAATTCTTGAAGCTTTATTAATAATTACTTCTGTTGAGTTTTGCTTAATGTCAACATAAAAATTTCTAATATTAAATAAATCATCAAAAGAACCGGATTTATCGGGAATAGCTGATAAAACAGGATGCTCTTTAAAAGATTTACCACCTAAAAGTTGCTTAACCTGATATTCCTGAAAACCAAATTGATCGGGACGCATTATTCCAAGAATTTTATCGTTATGGAAGCGCGCTCTAAAGAAAATATTATCTTTTTCGAAAAAGGAATTTTTTGATATAGCTGAGAACACATTTTGTAAGGGTGATAAATAACGTTTTTTCAACAAATATTTATAAGCCAACTCTTTAAGCGCAGCCGTAAATAGCTGATCACTACCATCTCCCCCAAGAACTACAGGCAATTCTTTATCATGAACTAATTTCATTGCAGAGTTATTCAGCATCCATCCCGATTCAGAAAACGGATCTCCCATATTTTTCACCAAAAAAGGCAACTCTTCCAACTCGGAGCCATCCATCAAATATTCGTTATGTACTGCGCCAAACTGCTCCGCCATCATACGTGCATATGGTAATTCCGAAAAGGGATTGTCCTTAAAACCAATAGAATAGCTTTTTATCTTTCCTGAGAACACCTCAGGCAAAATAGAAATATTTCCACCGGAATCGTAACCTCCACTAAGCAATGCTCCAACGGTTTCCTGTCCTTTAATACGTCGGAGAATTGAAAGCTTAAATAAACGTTCATACTCTTCCCGAGCCTCGGTTTCGTCCATAGTTGTTCTACCGGAAACAAAATCCTCGTAAGTAAAAAGGCTACCTAATTTAAGACCTTCCTTATTTTTAGTTAAAATGCCACCACCTTCTAGTTTTTGCAATCCATTTAAAGAAGTTAGTGGAGCAGGAATATAACTATACATCAAATAAGATGCTATTGCATCCCTATTTGGGACAGCTTCAAAATCATTAAAATTAAATATTTGATCGAAAAGATTGGTAAAATAACGATTGGTAAAGAAAAGCATAGGTCCTTCGCCATATCTGTCTCTAACAGCAATAAATTCATCTTCCCTGTAAATCAAGATTAAAAATTTACCATTCAGTTTTACAAAAGCTTCTACTCCTTGTTTTAAAAATAAATGAATTAAAAGATTAGCATCTGCATTTTTTTTGGGAGTATAATGAATATCCAAATCTTCTTGATTATATATTATGCCACTAAAAAACAAAAGGATATTACCAATTCTAACTTCCTGAAAGTTATCCGTTAAAACAAAAGGATGATTCTTATTCGAGACAGCTGCGAAATTTAAATTAGAGTTAATATTGGTACTCAAATCAAAACTTCCATAAAGGTTGGTGGTTTTCATCTAAATCTTTTTTTGTAATAATGTTCGTTGCATAAAGCGGGTTAAAGATAGGAAAAGATTCTACATTTTTCATAGATTTGACCATAAAATATAAAAAATGCCCAATAGCACTCTCAATTCTTTTCCTCTAATTTCTATTATTACGGTAAACTACAACCAAGCTAAAACAACGATGGAGATGATAGAATCTCTTTCAAATATTACTTACCCAAATATAGAAATTATTGTTGTTGACAACGCCTCTACTAAAGAAAGCCCTCAAATAATAAAAAAAACATATCCTCGAATTATTTTAATAGAGAGTGTTCTGAATTACGGTTTTGCAGGAGGCAATAATTTGGGAATTATGCGTGCCCGTGGGGAATATATTTTGTTGCTAAATAACGATACTATAGTTGAACCTCACTTTCTTGAGCCCCTTGTAAAAAAGTTTCAGGATAATCCTAAAATCGGTGCAATTAGTCCAAAAATTCACTATTTCTACAAAAAAGACACTTTTCAGTATGCAGGATATACAGAAATAAATAAGTGGACTATACGTAACAAAACTATAGGAGAAAACGAGAAAGATACAGGACAATACGACGAAGATAGAGAAACGGCATACACTCACGGAGCAGCTATGATGGTACCTATGGAAGTGATTAAAAAAGTTGGTATGATGAGTTACGAATTCTTCCTCTACTATGAAGAGGCAGATTGGTGTTTAAGAATTAGGAAATACGGATATAAAATTATGTACGTTCATAACTCATTAGTATATCATAAAGGATCTGTTACTACAGGAAAAAACAGTGCCCTAAGAGTTCATTATTTAACAAGAAACCGACTTGTTTTTATGCGCAGAAATATACACGGGATAGAATTTGTATTCGCTCTACTATATCAGTTGGTTGTCGCAATTGGAAAAAACAGTATCATTTTTATACTAAAAGGAAAATGGAAACTCGCCGGTGCATATTGGTCTGGAATACTTTGGAATATTAAGAATGTTTTCAATAAAGAGATTCATGACAATCCTATGATATAATTTTTTACTCTCTTGTCATTAACCTACAAGCTTTCTTTGTAAGAAAACAAATAAATATTTGCATCCGAACTTTTTTTTTGTAATTTAGAATCGTCATTTGAATTCCAATTTTATATTAATTAATTCATATGCAAAAGAACAATTTAATGAAAGAAAAACCACTAGTTTCCGTTGTATCCGTACAATATGGCCATCCTGAGGTTACTTTAGAGATGATTAAGTCACTAAAAAAAATCTCTTATCCGAATATTGAAATCATAATCGTTGACAATGCAAGCCCTGACGGTAATCCCGACATTGTAAAAGAAGAGTATCCTGATATTATTTATATTAAAAGCGATAAAAATTTAGGCTTTGCAGGAGGTAATAATTTAGGGTTTAATGTAGCAAAAGGGAAATATATTCTAATGCTTAATAACGATACTGAGGTTGAAGCAGGATTCTTAGAGCCTTTGGTCGAAAAAATGGAAAGCGACCCAAAAATTGGTATTGTTAGTCCAAAAATAAGATTCTACAATAAGCCCGACACACTTCAATATGTAGGTTACGAACCAATTAATCCCATAACACAACGTGGAGGTGCAAAAGGATTTGGAGAAAAAGATACCGGGCAATACGAAGTTGATGCCGAAGCATCATATGGTCACGGAGCAGCTATGATGATTCCGATGAGTGTAATTAAAGAAGTTGGACTTATGGCAGATATTTTCTTTTTATATTACGAAGAATTGGATTGGGCTCATCGTATTCGTAATGCCGGTTACAAAATATTTTATGTGCATAATTCGCTCATTTATCATAAGGAATCTATCTCTACAGGTGGACGTATAAGCTCATTACGAGCCTATTATATGACACGAAACAGGATATTATATCTTCGACGGAATTTTTCAGGCATCACATTTTTATTAGCCTTACTATATCAAATGTTTATAGCTATACCTAAAAATACCGTAACAAATGTTATTAAGGGAGGTCCAAAATTTATCCGTCCGTACAGTATAGGTATTCTTTGGAATATTTATAATTTCCGAGCTAAGAAAGTACATTTTAGTCCAAAATTAAAAACTAAATAAAGTAATACTATGAATATAATTACTACACTTTTAGAAATTATTAACTGGATATTTTATGCTTATATAGCCATCACCAGCATTTACATCTTCATTTTTGCTATTGCCGGATTATTACCTCATAGAAGACGAATTCCCAAAGATAATATAGAACGGAAATTTGCCATTATGATTCCAGGCTATAAAGAAGATGAAATTATTGTTGAAGTCTGTAAAGATGCTTTAGAACAAAATTATCCTAAAGATAAGTTTGATATTATCGCGATAGCCGATTCTTATAAACCCGAAACTTTAGCTGCTTTACGTGAACTTCCCATTAAAGTTATTGAAGTATCTTTTGAAAAAAGCACCAAATCAAAAGCACTAAATAAGGCAATGGAAGTATTAGGCGATGATTATGATGTAGCACTTATTTTAGATGCAGATAATCTTATCGCCGAAGACTTTACAAGCAAAATAAATCAAGTATTTCAAGCGGGATATAAAGCTGTTCAAGGTCATCGTGTAGCCAAAAATGCAGATACCGGATTTGCTGTATTAGATGCAATTTCAGAAGAAATAAATAATCATATCTTTAGAAAAGGGGCTCGTGTTTTAGGTGTATCTTCTGCTATTATTGGTTCCGGAATGGCTTTTGAATACAGTTTCTTTAAAAATATGATGAAAGATGTACACGCTATTGGAGGATTCGACAAAGAGATAGACCTTAAAATGTGCCGCGATGGCATTACTATTGAATATGTACATGATGCATATTGTTACGATGAGAAGGTTCAAAAAGCAGAAGTTTTCCAAAATCAGCGTCGCCGATGGCTAAGTGCACAGTGGATTTATTTTAAACGCTTTTTCTTAGCCAGTTTTATTGCTTTTATTACCAAAGGAAATATCGACTACTTTAATAAAGCTTTCCATACTTTTCTTCCGCCACGAATATTATTATTAGGATTTATGGGTATTATTTTCATTATTAGCCTTTTCTTTTTCCCTAATCCAATAGCAATAGCCTGGATGGGGTTATTTGCCATAGTGGTACTCACTTTTTTATTTTCTATTCCCAGAAAATTCTACTCATTAACAACATTTAAAGCGATTCTGCTTCTCCCTAAAGGATTCTTTCTTATGTTTTTATCGTTACTTAAAATAAAAGGAGCCAACAAACAATTTTTACATACAAAGCATAGCAGCAGTGGAACAAACATTAAAGATATTAAAAACCAAAACAAATAATAAGATGATAGTAGGTAGAGATATTATTGTTGTAGGTATTCAACCTTGGGATATAGAAATAGGCAGTAATTGCAAAAATATTGCAGAGGAAATGGCACGATTTAACCGTGTGCTTTATGTTAATTCACCTTTAGATAGAAATACCAAGAAAAAAGACAAAAACGACGAAAGAGTTAAAAGAAGAATTAGAATTTCTAAAGGATTAGAAGAAGATTTGGTAGAGATAAAAGAAAATATGTGGAATCTCTTTCCTAAACATATGGTAGAATCTATTAATGCTATTCCCGACGGTTTTATATATGATATCTTCAATAAAAAAAGGAATAAAATTTTTGCTAATGATATCCAATCAGCTATTGATAGGTTAGGATTTAAAGATTTTATAATTTTTAACGATAGCTCGATGTTTTTGGGTCAAGATTTAAAGAGCCTTTTAAAACCCAAAACCTATGTTTACTATATGCGCGACTATTTAACCAAGAATCCATATTGGCGTAAGCACGGACTACGATTAGAGCCAAAATTAATAGCTAAAGCCGATGTAGTTGTCAACAACAGCACACTCTATACCGAATACGGAGCCAAGTTTAACAAACATTCCTATATGGTTGGACAAGGCTGCGATGTGAGCCTTTTTAATGATAAGGACAACAGCATTGCTATTGCTGATGACATAAAAAATATTGCAAAACCTATTATTGGCTACGTAGGCTTTTTATCCAGTCGCCGTTTAGATATCGACTTGCTCATTCATATAGCTAAAACTAAAAAAGAATGGCAAATTGTTTTAGTTGGTCCTGAAGATGATAACTTTAAGAATTCTGACTTACATAAATTTGAGAACGTTCACTTTTTAGGAAGCAGAGATTCTTCCATTTTACCGAATTATATTAAAGGTTTTGATGTATGTATGAACCCTCAATTAATAAATGATGCTACCATAGGAAATTACCCTCGTAAAATAGACGAGTATTTGGCAATGGGAAAACCGACTGTTGCCACAGCAACCAAAGCAATGGAATACTTCAAAGAAAATACTTATCTTGCAACTACACATGAAGAATGGATTATTGAAATACAAAAGGCATTAGATGAAGACTCTGTAGAATTACAAATGCAAAGAACAAAATGTGGCATGAGTCATAGTTGGGAAAATAACGTAAAAGAAATTTATAAATATATTGAGGCCTTTGAAAAAAGACAGATAGAAAAATAGCATGAGTTTAAAAGATAAATTAAAATCAGATCCTAAGATTAAAAAATTGGTAATGTGGATGATTCACCCTCCACGGAGACCGCGACCACGTTTGTGGATACGATTATTTGTGAATCCTTTCTTTCATAAACGCGGAAAACATAGTTTAGTAAGAAGTCGCCAATCACGTATTGATGTGTTTCCCTACAATAAATTTGATGTTGGAGCAGATACAATAGTAGAAAGCTTTACCACTATTAATAATGGTGCCGGAGATGTAATTCTTGGGGATAAATGTAGAGTTGGCATAGGGACAGTAATTATAGGTCCTGTAACAATGAAAAATGGTAGTGGAACAGGACAGCATGTTTTTATAGGAGGTTTTAATCATGGTTATAAAGATGGCAACCAAAACTCTAGCACACAAGCCTTGGATTTAAAAGGAGTAATAATTGAAGAAGATGCCCATATTGGAGCAAACTCGGTTATTGTGGCGGGTGTTACCATCGGGAAACGCTGCCAGATTGGAGCGGGAAGTGTTGTAACAAAGAGTATACCTCCCTATTCCGTTGCCGTAGGAAATCCATGCCGAGTTATCAAACGTTTTAATAAAGAAACCAACACTTGGGAAAAGCTGTAATTATTTTAAATAAAAGTTTTGGCTTTAAAAAATAAAATGTACTTTTGCAGCCGCTTAACAGCAATGATTTGGTAGCTCAGCAGGTAGAGCATCTGCCTTTTAAGCAGAGGGTCCTGGGTTCGAGCCCCAGCCAGATCACAATAAAGACCGAAACAGAAATGTTATCGGTCTTTTTTTTGGGGTTTTTCAATGGTGTCTATTTTACTTATCTATTTACTTCCTTTTACTACATTTGCCAAGATTTTTCAAAAACTCATATATTTATGCTAGAACTCAACTCTAATACCCTTATTAACAACTATTTTAAACAAATTCATACTCTGCTCAATTCCAAAGATCTAAACATTACTTATTCAGGGAATTATAAAAATAGAGAAAAGAAAATAATTGGTAAAAGCTGTACTCCAAAAATGGAAGTATATGATTACAATATTAACTTCCAGAAATTTCCAACGCAAACACAATTACATCAGCAGCATATTGAAATTAATCATTATTTTTTCGAGTATTATTTAATTGGTCAAAGCGGAACTAATCTATAAGAAATACTCAATTCTGATATTGATCACATTTTTCAATATGAAATACCAAAATATGTTGAAATGAACCGTGCTGAAATACTCTATATTGCACTTTTATTAAAGTATGAACAATTAAACAGAACTTTACCCTGTAAGTTTAACAAATTTACTTATAAAAGATAAAACTGCTGAAAAATACATTGGTCAGTTTAAAGAGATTAAGCTATTGAGCATGAGCATAATAAATATACAAAAATCACAAATTAGGATATAGGAAATAGGATTCGATAACGATTAATGAAATTCTTTTTAGGGTAGTCCGTTTGCTCCAGCGCGACTTGGTCACTTTAGTCCAGCGAACATGGTCAATTTGATCCGGCAAAGTGTGGTCAACTTAAGCGGGTTTTCCAAACTAAATACAGGATTGAATTTTAACGGATATAATTTCATGATGCTTAATTTATTTATAAAATCGAAATAATTAAGATTGTAAAAGTATTAACTTCTAATTCTTTCAAAGGCAATTTCTTCAAGATATTTTGCAGCATTTAGAATGGCGTCATCAAAGGATACATTGAGATCCATTATAGCATTAATGGCGATTGGTTTTAATGAATGAATGACAAGCTCTTTGTCTTTTGCAATTCCAGAGACGATGCAAAAGGGAACATTAAATTGATTGGAAATTTCACTAATTCCTTTTACTACTTTTCCATCCAGAGTTTGTTTATCCACACTTCCTTCACCTGTAATTATTAAATCTATTTTATTAAAAAAATGTCGATGAAAATTGGTTTGATCCATCACAAAATGAATTCCAGATTTCATTGAAGCATTTAAAAAACATAATGCGCCTGCGCCAAGGCCACCAGCGGCTCCAGCTCCTTCAACAGCCGCAACTTTTTTATTTAAATATTTTTCAACCTGTAAACTAAAATGTTTTAATCCTTTATCAAGTTGTTCAATTTCTTGATCAGAAGCACCTTTTTGTTTTGCATAAACAAAGCTAGCTCCATTTTTTCCATATAACGAATTTTTAACATCACAAACAACAGTAAAATTAAGTTGGTTTAAAACGATAAATAAATGCTTGTATTCAATTCTTGAAATGTTAATTAGCTCTTTTCCAATAGGTGATAAACGGTTATTTTGATCATCAAAAAACTGATAACCTAAAGCTTCAGCCATACCTATTCCAGCGTCATTCGTTGCACTACCTCCAATAAAAAGAACAATCTCTTTATATCCCTTTTGAACTGCATCTAAAATTAATTGACCTGTTCCAAATGTAGTGGTATAATAACAATTTCGTTGTTGAGGTTCTAATAATTGTAAACCTGAAGCACTTGACATTTCTATAAATGCTGTTTTTTTAGTACTTAAATAGGAAGCAGAAATTTCATTAAATAATGGATCTTTAACGACAACAGAATGAGTTAAAAGTTTAAAATGAGTGTTTAAAATTTCTAAAGTACCTTCTCCACCATCTGCTAATGGATGTTTAATAGTTTCTATAGATCTATCAAATTTTTTAATTCCACGTTCAATTGCATTACAAACCTCCACGGCAGATAAGGAACCTTTAAATTTATCAGGGGCAATTAACACTCTCATTTTTATTGTTTTTTCAGCCATCTATATTCAAATGGTTTTAAATGAGTAATGCTCCGTTCGTGGTCAACCCTCTTACTAATATCAAGAATCGGAACGCCTTTAACCTTAGCATATTCACATAATTTAGTATAATAATTTGCACTTTCATTTTTCCCAGCAAAAACTAAATATATGTTGTTCTTTTTATTAAAAACTTTACCATTGTATAGTTTAGAATCTAATAACAAGGTTTTATTTTTAATTACTTCAGCAACAACATCAATTGCTAATTCAATTCCTTTACGTTCAACAACACGTGTAGCCTGTACAAAAAGAATATCTCCATTTTTTACATTTAACTCTTCTCTTAAATTGTTGTTGTAATTATCTTTTACGAGATTATTTTCTAAAAAATCAAACACATTAGGAACAACATTCGCTTCTATATTAAATCGTTCTTTTAATTCATTCTTAGCAATTTTATTAATACAAACATGTGAAATATGCTTATCAGTTGGCGGAAAATATTGAACCAATAAGTCGTTAATAAAATCAACTTTTGGGTTGGAATATAAAACTCTTTCCCAATGAAAATCGTGATGGTGACAAATGGTTTTTATGCCTGTTTTTTCAATCACTTTTGTAAAAGCAATACCTGCTGAAAGATGCCAACCTAAAGACAAAATATTATTAGGCACCAGAACATCTATTTGATGCTCATTAATACAGTTAACTAAATCCTGTTCAATTTCATCGGCCAAAATCAAAATATCATCCTTGAGTTTTTCTTCAGAATCATAATCTTGAAAACTACGATATGCATTATTAACAATCTTCGTATTTAAAGGATATTGATAATGCAAAGAAGGAATTATTTTGGCCGAACTTGCTCCTTCACTTCCTGCAATATAGATAACTTTATGCCCTAAATTTTCAAGGGCAATTTTCCATTTAGCCATTTCTAAAGAAACACCGTCAGTTTCTCCTACTCTAAAGTGGCAAAGTGCTACATTCATAAATAAGATTTTTTACTTTTTGGTTTGAATTAACCCTTCATTTATATTTTCTTCAACAGTAACACGAAATATAATTTCCATGAATGAACCTTTATATCTATCTAGTGCAAGAATAATTTTCATTATTAAAATTTAGATTTTTATTATTCAATAGTTTGTTACTCACATTTTAATAAACACCCTAAATACCAAGTTTTTTTTGAATATCTTCCAATGATTCTCCTTTGGTTTCGGGCATCATAAACAGGGCAAATAATAACTGCAATACCATCATTCCTGCAAAAATTGCAAAAATAGGCCAAGGATTCACTTCAAAAATACTAATAACCACAGGTCCAAGAAGTGTAATTAAAGCCGCAAACACCCAATGTGTACCCGTTCCGAAAGCTGTTCCAGAAGCTCTTACATGATTTGGGAATATTTCAGCTATAAACACCCAAATAATTGCCCCCTGCCCAATGGCATGAGATGCAATAAAAGCCATCATTGATACAACTAAAACTGTTGTTCCCAAGTTTGCATAAAATGAAAGTGCTATCATTGAAAGACTAATAATATAGCCTATAGACCCTATGATAAGCAATTGTTTCCTACCGGCTCTGTCTATAAAATACAATCCTACAAAAGTAAATATGAGGTTAATTCCTCCAATAGCAATGGAATTAAACAACGAATCTTCTGAACCTAAACCTGAAAGACTAAAAATTTCTGGTGCATAGTATAGCACAAAATTAATTCCTGACAACTGATTGAAAAAAGCTATCAAAAATGCCAAAACTAGTGGTTTTTTATATTTTTTAAAAAAAGGGCCTTCGTTTAAACTTTGCTTTTCAGATTCAATAATCTCCTGTAGTTCATTTTCTGGATCTTCTTCCCCCATTTTAATCAATACTTCTCTGGCTCCTTTTATGTCTTTTTTAACAACTACAAGCCATCTTGGACTTTTAGGAACTCCTAAAATAGCAAAAAAGTATATTGCTGCTGGTAATGCTTCAACACCAATCATCCATCTCCAATCATTGTTACCTCCAAATCCTTCTAATAAGTAATTTGAAATAAAAGCTATCAATATTCCTAAAACCAAATTGAATTGGTATAATGCAACCAATTTCCCTCTATTCTTAGGAGTAGATATCTCAGAAATATAAGCTGGACCTGCCACTGTAGAAGCTCCAACACCTAAACCACCAATAAATCGAAAAAATGAAAACATATAAGGATCTGTTGCTAATCCTGATCCTACTGCAGATACAAAGTACAATATTCCAATCCAAATTAGTGTGTTTTTTCTTCCTATTCTCTGGGTGGGAATTCCTCCAAAAAGGGAACCTACGACTGTTCCCCATAAAGCCATGGACATTATAAATATGCCATGAAATAAAGGTGTTGTATCCCATAATTCTTTAATGGGGAGATTTGCACCTGAAATAACAACAGTATCAAAGCCAAATAAAAAGCCCGCAAGAGATACCGTAAATGCCCATAAAGTTTGATTATTAATTTTCATAAATATTAGTTTTGTTTGTTGATAAATAATTTAGTTTAGAACTTCTATTCTTATAGAATCATCAAAAATTAATTTTAGATTTTTGTAGAATATTAGTAGAAGAATTACCAACAAGTATTTCAAACTCACCTTTTTCTAAAACCCAACTTTTTGTATTTATATCGTAAAACTTAAAAGCATTTTCTGGCAACGAGATAATTACCGTTTTACTTTCTCCAGGTTGTAAAAATACTTTTTCGAAACCTTTTAATTCCTTAACAGGTCTAACTACTGAAGACTCAAGATCACTTACATACACTTGTACCACCTCAGCACCAGCCTTCTTACCGGAATTGGCTACCTCTATAGAAACGCGGATTCCATTCTCCCTTTTTTCTAAATTTAAATTATCAAATACAAACGTTGTATAAGATAGTCCATAACCAAATGGAAAAAGTGGCTCTACAGGATTTTTATCAAAATGACGATACCCCACAAAAAGTCCTTCCTTATAAAAAACACGTTTATCGCCGTCCTCATCATA
>JAGGWH010000033.1 GCA_021157585.1 Bacteroidales bacterium
ATATTATGCTCTTTATTAATAATTACGCGTATAGGAGGTTATATCTTAAGGCTATTGTCTTTTTCTTTATATTATTTATGACTATAAGTTTTACTAAAGCCCAAATTAGTAATCCTTATTTTGTTAGAATTAATACCAGCTCCGGTTTACCCAGCGATAATATTCATTCATCTTTACAAGATAAACGTGGTCTTATTTGGTTATCTACTAAGAATGGTTTGTCGTATTATGACGGATCTAAAATGTCAATATTGGTCTATCATCCAAATAAGAAAAATCCTGTTGTCGATTTTACCGCTTTTATTCAAGATCAATCAGGAGTCTTTTGGTTAGGTTCATATGGTGGTTTATTGATAAACTATAATCATACTAATAGAGAATTTTCTTCTGTTGATGGTATTAATATTACACCAAAAAGTAATCCTATTACATTGCTATATGAAGATAATGAAGGTTTTATTTGGATAGGAAATAATACAAATAAATTATGGCGTTTAAATAAGATTAGTGGAAATGTAACTGTTGTTGAAATTAAGAAAGAAAATAATTCTGAAAAAAATAGAATAAAGATTAATGATGTTTGTGAAGATAATGCTGACAATTTATGGATCGCTACTAATAATGGCTTTTATAAATATGAAAAACAAAGTAGAACAATTACTTCATACTATCGCGAGCCTAATAATTCTTCATCCTTAGTTGATAATAAGGTAAATTGCCTTCTTTCAGATAAAGATAATTTTCTTTGGATAGGTACAGATGAAGGTCTTGAACGTTTTAATGATAAAAACCTTGAATTTGTGCATTTTAACACTCATACTGAGGGCGTAAACTTACTTTCGGGTGATAAGATAACAGATTTATTTATCGATTCTCATCAACAATTATGGGTGGGTACTAATAAGGGTTTGAATTTAAAACGTAATGATAGAAAAGGGTTTCAATTTTTTCAATATAAAGAATATCAAGATAATAGTATTCCGTCAAATTATATTACAAATATAAATGAGGATAATGCCGGACATCTGTGGGTAACTACTCAAAATGGGGGAGCAGCTTTACTCGATTTAAATCCCAAATCAATAAACAATACAAAACTGGTTGAACAGATTAATGGACTAATTACTACTGAAATTACTTCACTATATTACGATACTAAATCAAATTCATTGTGGATAGGAACTGAATCGGAAGGTATATTTCACTTTTTGTTGCATAATGGAGCTTATCCCTATGCCTATTATAATAATGAGTCTAATCAGTTAGAATACAATGGTATTAAAGATCTATTTATTGATTCAAACGGATATTTATGGATAATTTATAAGAATAATAGTTTTGCAATTAAGCAAGAGAAAAGAAATAAATTAGTGTCTGTTTTACCGCAAGATGCTTATCAGTTTATAAATAATAAAACCGTACTTAAGTTTGTTTTCCAAGATGCCGATAATAATCTCTGGCTTGGTTTGAGTAATACTGTAATTGTGGTCTCAATCAAAGACGGGAAAAAAATAAGAGAATTTAAGCATAAAGAACTTTTTCCCAATCTTGAAGAATCATTAGAAATTACATCTATAACTCAAGACTATAGGAGAAATATTTGGTTTGGATCGAGTGCTTTTGGAATTTCTGTTGTAAATCTAAGTACAAATATCAGGAATAGATTCATTAGTAATCCAACAGAAGTAAATACTCTAAGCTCTAATCGTATTCAATGCTTTTTCGAGGATTACAAAGGTGTAATGTGGATTGGAACAGCCGATGGAGGTTTAAATAAGTTTAACAGGATAAACTTCAATTTTGAGAGAATAGATAAAACTAATGGTTTAGCAAGTAACAATGTGCAGAGTCTTATTGAGGATTCGGAGGATAATCTTTGGATAGGAACATCTGCCGGTTTAAATAGTATGAATCAATCAACAAATACTATTGCTCTTTTTGATAAAATGGATGGCTTAAAAAGTAATGCTTTTGTCAGAAATGCTGTTTCAATAGGTAAATATGGTGATTTATATTTTGCTACTCAACGTGGGTTTAATGCTTTTAACCCTTCTTCATATCATACTAATAAATGTGGATTTAATCTTATTTTTTCCGATTTTATCATTAATAGCGTATCAATATTTAAACAGGAAGAAAAAGATCAGCTTCAGGCGTTTTTAAATGCCAACCCAATTTTATTAAAGCCTACACAGTCAAATATTAGTATAGAGTTTTCGGCTTTGGAGTTTTTAAATCCTAATAATGTAAACTATTATTATAAGCTTGAAGGAGTTGACCAAGATTGGGTTGATAGTAAAAATAATAACTTTGTTAGTTATATAAATTTAGCTCCGGGAAGCTATACTTTTCATATTAAAGCTTCTAATAAAGCAGGGAATTTTACACCTAATACCGCATCATTACAGTTTGTAATAGCTACTCCTCTGATTAAACGAGTGTGGTTTATAGCAATGATTACAGTTATTTTACTTATATTGATAATTGCGTTTATTCGATTGAGAATAAATAGAGTAAGAAAACAGAATATATTATTGGAAGAGCAGGTTGAGCTGAAAACAAGGGAAATAGTAGATTCAAACCTTCAATTACAAAAAGAAGTTGACGAAAGAATAAGAGCAGAAGCCAATGCCGAAAGAGCAAGTAGAAGTAAAAGTCAATTTTTGGCAAATATGAGTCACGAAATACGTACTCCTATGAATGCAATTATTGGGTTTACAGATTTATTAGCGTCACTTGTTAAAGATGAGAAACAGCGGTATTATTTAAATTCAATTAGGAGTAGCGGTAAAAGTTTGCTTGTATTAATTAATGATATTTTGGATTTATCTAAAATAGAAGCCGGACATTTTCATATTGATTACAGACCTATTAGTCTTATTAATCTATTTGAGGAGATTAAACAGGTTTTTGCGCTCAAATGTGATGAAAAAGATTTAGACTTTGTGCTTTATATGGATGAGAAAATCCCTCCTTCACTCATTATGAGCGAAATACGTCTTCGTCAGATATTGGTTAATTTAATTGGGAATGCACTTAAGTTTACCGAAAAGGGCAGGATAGGACTTAGTGCTAGAGTAATTGCAGATGCAATTAAGGAGAATAAAATTAATCTTCTTATAGAAGTAAGCGATACAGGAATTGGGATAGAAGCAGATCAGCAAGAACGAATTTTCCAAGCTTTCCATCAAACAGAGGGGCAGGATGTTAGAAAATACGGTGGTACAGGATTAGGACTTTCGATTTCTAAGCGTCTTATTGAACTTATGGGAGGTAAGTTAGAAGTGAAAAGTGAATATGGTAAAGGAAGTACGTTTCAAATTTACTTGAATAATGTAGAAATTTCTGAAGAAGATGTTGTGCAAACCGATGATCCATCATTCACAGTGGCAAATAAATTGCATTTTAAACCTGCTCAATTAATGGTTGTAGACGACAGTCAGACTAATAGATCCTTAATTATTGAATTGTTTAGCGATACTGAAATAACTGTAATTGAAGCAGGAAATGGTCAGGTTGCTGTAGAAAAAGCAATAAATTTATTACCCGATCTGATATTAATGGATATACGAATGCCGGTTTTAGATGGTTATGAAGCTGTAAAACTAATCCGTGCCGATAAATTAAGTAAAAACATTCCTGTTATAGCCTTAACCGCCTCTATATCAGATGAAAATAAAAATAAATATACTGATTCGGGTTTTAATGCTGTTTTACTTAAGCCGTTAGATATTGAAGTGTTATTGCAAGAAGTTTCAAAGTATTTACCTTTTGACAGATTAGATAAAGAGTTGCAAGTTGAGAAAGAAGCCGAAAATTTAATTGAATCCCTTGAAGCAAGTAAGCCAAATCTTAACAAACTGCAAATTGCAATAGTAGATTTAAAGGAATTGATTCCGGTACAGGAAAAATTAAAAAAACAGAAGTTTGTAAATGATATCCTTCTTTTTGCAAAACAGATAGGAGCAGTCGGAACAAAATATAAAATCTCTTATATATCAAAATATGCAGATAATTTAGTTTTTTATACTGAAAATTTTGATACTGAGAAAATGGAAAAATCAATCAATAATTTCCCCAATCTAATTTTAGAATTAGAGCAGTATTTAAAAAAATAATTATGGAAGATCCAAATTATAAATTGTTGATAGTAGATGATTTACCGAAAAATTTGATGGTTCTTGGTAATATTCTGTTAAAAGAAAATTTTCAAATTGCTTATGCTAAAAGCGGAAAAGAAGCTATAGCGCAGGCTCTTGAAAATGATTTTGATTTGATTTTACTCGATATTATGATGCCGGAAATGGATGGCTACGAAGTTTGTCGTATTTTGAGGAAAGAGAAGCAAACAGCAAAAACGCCAATTATTTTTTTAACTGCAAAAAATGACACAGAAAGTATTGTAAAAGGTTTTGAAGCAGGAGCACAGGATTATTTAACTAAACCATTTAATACTAATGAATTACTGGCTCGTGTGCATACTCACTTGGAGTTGAAAAAGAATAGGCAAAGACTCGAAATACTAAATAATACATTAGAAGAGAAAGTAAAAGAAAGAACAGCAGAGCTTGAAAAAGCTAATAAAAAAATAGAGACCTTAGACAAAGCAAAGTCGGCTTTTTTAGGGTTAATTAGTCACGAAATAAGAACTCCTCTAAATGGAATTATTGGTTTTTTGGATATACTGAAGCAAAGTATAGAAGGTGATAACAGGGAATTGATTGATATGACTGTTGAAGCAGCCGAACGACTTTATAATTTTTCGGAATTGTCTTTATTAATAACTCAATTGAATGTTGATACATATCAACTTCAAAATAAAAATATCAATTTTATTCATTTGCTCGATAATGTGAGAGAAAAAATAAATGAAAAATGGAAAGACGAAAGACAAATTAATTTTCGGCAATCCATTCAGTCACAGTCATCTGTTTTGAAATTAGATCAGGTATTGATAGAAAAAGTTCTGTTTAGTTTACTCGATAATGCAGTAAAATTTTCAGAGGATAAAGCACAAGTTGATTTAAGTATTTATAACGATTCCGGATACTTAGTTTGTGAAATTCAAGATAATGGTTGTGGATTTACCGACGAAGCACTTTCGTATGCTTTTGAACCTTTTACCGGAGAAAAACAGCACGATATAGAAGGTTTTGGATTAAACCTTGCGGCAGCAAAGTTAATTGTTCAGGCGCATGAAGGTAGGATAGATGTCGAAAATAATGCAGACAAAGGAGCAAAAGTGAGGCTGTACTTAAAAGAAACATTTTAATAGCTAAGTTTTGTTACCATATAATGAGTTCCTATCTAATTTATCTGAATTTGTAGCTAAAGCATTTTTTTTATCTTTGACCGAAATAAGAATTTAAAGAGAAAATATTTATGAAACTATTAGAAGGAAAAACGGCTCTTGTTACAGGTGGCTCTCGTGGAATTGGTAGAACTATATGTTTGAAATTTGCTGAAGAAGGTGCCAATATTGCCTTTTCTGATTTGATTATGGATGAAAATGTTGAATCCTTAGTTAAAGAAATTGAAGCAATGGGTGTTAAAGCTAAAGGTTACGCTTCGGATGCCAGTTCTTTCAGTCAATCGGAAGAAATGGTGACAGAAGTTGCCAAGGAATTTGGGAGTATTGATATTTTGGTAAATAATGCAGGAATAACACGCGATAGTCTTTTAATGCGAATGGATGAAGCCGATTGGGATTTGGTAATTAAAGTAAATCTTAAATCGGTATTTAACCTAACAAAAGCCGTTCAGAAATATATGTTAAAACAACGTTCGGGTTCTATTATTAATATGAGCTCTGTTGTTGGTGTGAATGGAAATGCCGGTCAGTCAAATTATTCTGCCTCTAAAGCAGGATTAATAGGTTTCACTAAATCTGTTGCCCAAGAATTGGGATCACGTAGTATTCGTTGTAATGCTATTGCACCTGGTTTTATTGAAACTAAAATGACCGAAAAACTTCCGGAAGATATTAGAAAAATGTGGATAAAAACTATTCCTCTTCGTCGTGCCGGACAGGCTATCGATGTTGCAAATGTTGCTACTTTTTTGGCTTCCGAACTTTCAACATATGTCACCGGACAGGTTATTAATGTTTGTGGAGGAATGAGTACTTAAAACAGAGAAAAATATATTTTAAATAAGCCTGTTCGTTAATTTTTTTATCTAACAGGCTTCTCTTTTTCATTATTAACAATAACAGGCTAATGACAAGTACTTTTTTTTACATTATAATAATTATCCTTGTTTTTAACTTTTTGCTGGAAACCGGATTAACTCTATTGAATTATTTTTATCCTCAGAGGAAATTTCCATTATTCTTATCTAAAATCTATAGTAAGGAAAAATATGAGAAGTCGCAGGCTTATGAGCAGGCAAAGCTGAAATCAGGAATGTTTATTTCTCTTGTTCAGTTTTTAGTTGTTTTTGCCTTCTTTTATTTTGGCGGATTTGCTTATGTTGATTCTTTTGTACGTAGTCAAAGCAACCATTATATTGTTCAGAATCTGTTATTCTTTGGTTTGCTAGCATTTGTGTCGGATATTCTTATGATTCCGGTTTCTATTTATCACACATTTTATTTAGAAGAAAAATTTGGTTTTAATAAAACTTCTATAAAAACATTTGTGCTTGATAAGCTGAAAGCTTGGTTGTTAATGATTATTATTGGGGGTGGAATCTTATCGCTTGTAGTTTTTATTTATGAATTATCAGGCTCAAATTTTTGGTGGCTAACTTGGCTCACAATAAGTTTAATAAGTTTGTTATTTACCGCTTTTTACTCTGAAATAATTGTTCCTATATTCAATAAGCAAACACCTTTGGAAGAAGGAAGTTTGAGAAATGCAATTGAAATTTTTTCTAAAAAGGCAGGATTTCAATTGGATAACATTTATACTATCGATGGCTCTAAACGCTCAACTAAGGCAAATGCATATTTTAGTGGGATAGGATCAAAGAAGAGAATTGTACTTTATGATACTTTAATCAAAGATTTGGAGGAGGAAGAATTAGTTGCCGTATTAGCGCATGAGATTGGGCACTATAAAAAGAAGCATACAATAGTTGGTATTATATCAAGTATTATTCAAACAGGAATTATGCTTTTTATTCTTTCTTTTTTTATCTCTAAAGATAGTGATATTGCTATAAACCTGGCGCAAGCGGTAGCAGGGAATAACGAACAGGTAAGCTCTTCTTTTTATTTGGGAATTATTGGTTTTGGATTAATTTACAGTCCTATAAGCTTAATTTTTGGCCTTTTATCTAATTTAATATCAAGGGCCAACGAATATGCTGCTGATGCTTTTGCCGTGAAATACGGATTAGCTAAAGCTTTAGGAAATGGATTAATTAAACTAACTGCAAATAACTTATCAAAAGTATATCCTCATCCGCTTTATATCTTTTTCTATTATTCGCACCCTAGTTTACTGCAAAGGATAAATAGAATGAATGTTCCTGAATTTAAAGATTAATTAGAAACTTCTTTTTGCTTGCACTTTAAAGCAAACTCTAAGTATTTATCGGCTTGATCGTATTTCTTTTGAGCCGTCATAACTGATGCTAATAAATAATAGGTGTCAATAAAGCAAGAATCTTTTTCCATAGCCGTTGTTAAATCATTTATAGCATTAGTTGTATCTCCTTTATAAAGATAGGCTCTGGCACGATAAAAATATGCTTTATCGTGATTAGGATTGATATGTATAAGATGGTTGAATTCTTGAAAAGCCAAATTGTAATCTTCTAAATTCCATCTTATACAGGCTTCTCCAAATAAAGCTGTACCATTATTGGGATTTCTTTCTAAAGCATTTGAAAAATCTATTAAGGCAAGAGAGTAATTCTCGAGCGAATAATAACAAAACCCACGAAAAGCATGAGCTTCATCATTTCTTGTATTTTTTTTAATAGCCTTAGAAAAATAGGGGATAGCCTCGTTATATTTCCCTTCGAGAAAAAGAACTTTTCCCTGCTCAACAAATTCAATATCTTTTCTTGTATTGCAGCTTAGTGTAATGCTTAAAAAAATAAAACTAAATAGAATTACCTTTATATTTTTCATAAGGAAGTAAAGGTAAGAAATATGTGTGAGTTATCAGTCTAATCGTTTGCTTTATTACCTAACATTGGAACAAAGCGGAATTTTCCATGAAGCCGTTTTTCATAATCTTTTTCACTAACACGTCTGATACAGGTCATTTCCTGTAAGTTCTTATCTATATCAACGGGAATTACTAAGCGACCTCCGACTTTTAATTGTTTAAGTAATTCTTCAGGAACAAAAGGAGCTCCTGCTGTTACAATTATTTTGTCAAAAGGGGCAAATGCCGGAAGACCTTTATAGCCGTCGCCATAAAATAGTTTAATACGATAATTGAATTGTTTTAGGAATTTTTTTGTTTTTGCAAAGAGTCTTTTCTGCCTTTCTATACTTAAAACTTTTGCTCCCATCTCAGCAAATACGCAAGCCTGATAACCGCTTCCGGTGCCAACTTCTAAAATAGTTTCCCCTGCCTTTATTTCAAGTAATTCTGTTTGAAAAGCAACTGTGTAAGGTTGTGAAATAGTTTGTCCAGAACCAATAGGAAAAGCCTGATCTTGATAGGCGAATTCCAAAAAGGAAGAGTCTAAAAATAAATGCCTGGGAATATTATTGATAGCTTGTAAGACAGCTTCGTCTTTAATTCCTTTGGCTCTGACTGTCTCTACAAGTTTTTTACGTAATCCACGATGTTTATAAGTATCGTTTAGCATTCTTACTATTAATTTTTTTGCGAAAATAAACAATTCAAGCTTGTCAAAAAAAATTACTTTTGTAAAAAAATTAACAATGTCTATATTAAAAATTGGTGTTTTAGGAGCCGGCCATCTTGGTAAGATTCATATTAACTGTATAAAAGAAATAAACGAGTATAAACTTATTGGTTTTTACGATCCTAACGAAACTATAGCTTTAGAAGTTGAGACCGAAAAACAAATAAAACGCTTTTTAAATATCGACGAATTAATTGATGCCGTTGATGTTATAGATATTGTTACTCCAACTTTATCACATTTTGATTGTGCTGTTAAGGCACTAAAGAGTGGAAAGCATGTATTTATTGAAAAGCCCGTTGCCGCTACTGCCGAAGAAGCAGAGCGTTTAATAGAAATTGCCAATGAAGCGCATGTAAAAGTTCAAGTTGGGCATGTAGAGCGTTTTAATCCGGCATTTATTGCTGCTCAGCCATTTTTGGATCAACCTATGTTTATAGAAACACATCGTTTAGCTCAGTTTAATCCGCGTGGTACTGATGTTCCGGTAGTTTTAGATTTGATGATTCACGATATTGACATTATTCTTAACGTTGTAAAGTCTAAAATTAGAAAAGTAAGTGCAAGTGGAGTTGCGGTTGTTAGTGACACCCCGGATATTGCAAATGCTCGTTTGGAATTTGATAATGGCTGTGTTGCTAATTTAACGGCTAGCCGTATTTCAATGAAAAATATGCGTAAGTCACGATTTTTTCAACGCAATGCTTATATTGCTATAGATTTTCTTACAAAAGAGGCTGAAATGGTTCAGATGAGTGATGTAAACTCTGAAACTGATTCTATGGCTATGGTTTTGGAACTGGGTGAAGGCAAAACGGATAAAGAGATTAAATTTATTAAGCCATCCATTGATAATACTAATGCGATAGTCGAAGAATTGAGAAGTTTTCAGAAAGCTATTAAAAACAATAACAAGCCAATAGTTTCGTTATTTGATGGATATAATGCATTAGATATTGCACAAAAAATTCTAAATAAGATTAATGTTTAATTGCCATCTCGTTTATGAATAAGAGCTTACAGACATTAAAATATATCATAGTCGATATTTTATCGGCGGAGATAGTGTGGCTTAGCTTCTTTATTTATCGGCAATCCTTGATTGACAATAATTTATATGCTAATATTTCCAGTATCTTCAGTGAATCTACTTTCTGGTTTGGCTTTGTTTTATATCCGTTTTTTTGGAATATCTTATATGTTTCGGCCGGAATGTATAGAAGAGTTTATCGTAAAACACGTCTAATTGAACTTGAACAAACCGTAGTTATTTCTTTGCTTGGTGTTTTTCTTCTGTTTTTTATCTTGATAATAGACGATAGAGTGCTTTTAAGTAGAAATCAAGCAGGCTTATTCTTTGTTTTTTTACTTAGCCATTTTGTATTGACTTACATCGGACGTTTGCTTATTACGCATCGAACTATCAAAAAAATTCATTCTCGGCAGATTGGATTCAATACTATATTAGTAGGAACAAATGGAAATGCAATTAAAGTATTTAATGATCTAGAAAATCAGAAATATTCATCCGGAAATAATTTTGTAGGATTTGTAAATGCCAAGAAGCACGAAAAATATAAAATAGCATCTGTATTACCTTATCTTGGAAGTATTGCTGATTTAGCGAAACTTATTGAGGAGTATGCTGTTGATGAGGTAATTATTGCTATTGAAAGATCGGAAACAGATTTAGTAACTTCAATAATTACCGAGCTTGAGCTTTTTGATGTCGTAATTAAAATTATACCCCTGTTTCACGATTATATTTTTGGAAATGTAAAAACTACGGGAATTTTTCAAACTCCATTAATAGAGATATCGCCCGATTTAATGCCTGTTTGGCAATTTAGTATTAAGCGTTTGATTGATATAGCGTTTTCAATATTTGCAATAATTATTCTTAGTCCTATTTATATCATAACGGCTATTGGGGTTAAGATGTCTTCGTCGGGACCTATAATTTATTCGCAGGAGCGTGTGGGAAAGCGCGGGCAAAGTTTTAAAATGATTAAATTTCGTTCAATGTATGTTGATGCAGAAGCCGATGGTCCGCAACTTTCCAGTAAGTCAGATGCACGAACAACTCCTTTTGGAGGTTTTATCAGAAAATTGCGCATTGATGAAATTCCTCAATTTTTTACCGTTTTAAAAGGAGATATGTCTATTGTTGGTCCTCGTCCGGAAAGACAGTTTTATATAGATAAAATGCTGGATCGTGCTCCTCATTTTAAACTGATGCAAAAAGTTAAGCCCGGTATGACAAGTTGGGGTCAGGTGAAATTTGGCTATGCAGAGAATATAGATGAAATGATAGAACGTTTACAGTATGATATACTGTATTTAGAAAATATGTCTCTTGCAATGGATTTTAAGATAATGATTTGGACAGTTCTTATTGTAGTTCAAGGACGAGGAAAATAGTTCTAATATACGTTCTGATTTCTTTTAAAACTATTTATAAAAGTTTTTATAACAATTTCAATATCAAGTAATAAACTCCAATTTTCTATATAGAATTTATCTAATCGTATTCTGTTCCTCATTTGTTCTGCATCTTGAACCTCTCCTCTAAAACCTTTGATTTGAGCTAAGCCGGTAACTCCCGGTTTTACAAAATGTCTAACCATATATTTGTCAATAATTTTGGCATATTGATCGGTGAGAAAGATGGGGTGTGGTCTTGGTCCAACAACCGACATGCTTCCCAAAAGGACATTTATAAATTGAGGCATTTCATCAATACTAGTACGTCGAATAAATTTTCCAACTTTTGTCAGGCGTTGATCGTTAACACTTGTCTGTTTTTTATCCGAAAATCCATTGGTGTACATTGAACGAAATTTATATACCTCAAACTCTCCATTATTAAGACCGTTACGCTTTTGTTTAAATATAATAGGCCCCTTAGATTCAAGTTTGATAAAAATACCAAGAATAGGAATCAACCAACTTAAAACAAAGATAATAACGAAGGAAGAAAAAACAATATCAAATCCACGTTTTACCCATTTAATATCGGTTTGAAAAGGGATTTCACGTAAGGCGAAGACCGGAATATAGTCGTAATATTGTAATACTAGATTTTGTCCGTAATCTACCTTAGGATCGGGAATAAACTTGATTTCAATTAAATTATTTTCTGCAAAACGAATAAGCTTATTAATCTCTTCTACTTTTAGTTCTCCCACATTGCAGTAGATTTGATGAAGGTTAATTTTTTCGGCGAAAGCAGGAATATCATCAATATTTCCTAAAAGAGGTAAATCTGTTTCTTTATTTGAGAAAAAACCTTGAAATCTGTATCCATATTCTCTTCTGCTTTCAAAAAAATCAGCTAGTTTTTTTGCGTTTTCTGCCATTCCAACAATAACTACATTTCTAAAGTTACCACCTAAAATACGGTATCGTTTTATGAAAAAGTAGGAGAGAGCACGAAGTAGAATAACTGAGTTTGCCAAAAAGAAGAGCATTTGAAAAATATAATCAACAAGGTTCTCCGATAAATTAATTCTGTATATAGTAAAAAATGCAAAAGCCATAAATGAAAAGACCAGCATTTGTTTAAGAATATCTTTAATAATTCTGGTGAATTTTGTTAATCTGAAGATATGATAAATTCCTAAAATATTAGCTGATAAAAACCAGCCTAAATTCATCATTAATAAAAAATTAACGACTTCTATACCTCGTATAGCATCAGGCAGAATGATAAAAAGATAAAGCAATAGGTTTAAAACTAGAAGATCGAGTACAACAGTAGAGGGACGCAAGTAACTTGAGTAGCGAGTTTTCATAAATTTTTATGGAAATAATTACATATGCAAAAGTATAACGAAAATAAATACTGATTATTTTATTCCAATAAAAAAATATAAAATATTTGAATTAGTCTTGTTTATTCTGCTGGTATGTAGCCAATAAAGGAAATAAAATAAAACTGACAACACCTTTTTGCCTAAAAAGATAGGATTCCGTTAAGGCAAATGAAATAAACAAAAGCCCTACACCTAAAAGTAAGATATTTTTGTTTGTTAACGGATAAAGCACAAAGAAATAAAGCATAAGCAATATCAAAATCCCTCCAAATATTCCTAGCTCAATTAAAATTTGAGTGTATTGATTGTGTAAGTTGTATACGAAATAACCATCGTTTTCTCCCTTTCCGGTGGGCCCACGGTATAAATCGTATTCTGTGTATTTTTGATTTAAAAATGGCTGACTTGCTCCAAAACCAGTGCCCAAGGTGCTGTTGAAATTGGTTTCATGCTCAATTTCATAAAAACAACGTAATTGGAAGAGACGTAAAGTAAGTCCGTTCCAATAGTGTGCCGGTCCAAAATATTCTTTTTCAAAAACATCTTCTATTTGTTTATAATTCAGTATTTCTTTAAATCTATTTTTTGTGAAAGTACTAGTTCCTATCAAAGCTACTGCACTGATAACTAAAAGAATACCGAGACTTAATTTTTTTTTACTAAATCCCGATGTTTTAAGGTATTTGATAAAGAATAAAAGACTTATCAGAATAAGAATACTCAAAATCATTTTGGAGCTTAATAAGAGCTGAAAACCAAATAATAATATTGTCAGAGAAATATCAAGAGTCTTGCTTTTACTTTCTTTGAAAAGGACGGTATACAATAAGAAGATATAGACGAGCCCAAATAGCAGAGCGATATAGATGGCATTAGCCTCAAGAGGGGCTGTTAATTTGTGATAGAAGAAGGTTTCGGTATCTTGTGTTTCTTGATAACGAAAATAAGCCAAGAGTGTAAGAATTAGACCATATAGTAAAAATATTATTGCTGAAATACGAACGGTTTTGTCAATATCTTTAAAAGAAAAAAAAAGTTTATAGCCAATCGAAAAAAGTAAGAAGGGTAAAAGTTTAATAATAGATTCAAAAGTTTCAAGCTTATCTTCCGACCAAAAATAGGAGATGCATGAGAAAAGAAAAAATAATAAATAAAGCCAAGAAATCTTAGGAAAGCTAATTTTGAATTCTTTATACAAGCGGATGATAACAATTAGTGCTGTAAGCAGAAGTATTTTAGAATTCCAATGCTCGGCTAATGGTAATGTTATTAAAATCAATAACAAGAGCGCATCATTAATATTATATTTTTTTAAGAAGGCAAGCATGATTCTAAAAACGATTCGTAACTTGAATTAATTGTATCCCAAGAAAACTCTTCAAGAACTTTTTTCCTATTTTTCTCTTTTCTCTTTTCGCAATCTGTTGGAAGTTCTACGTTTAGCAATTTAGTAATATCTGCTGAAGTTTGAAAATAGAATGCTTCTTCATCTAGGATAGATCTATTAAAAGGGTTGTCGTGTGCGCAAATACAGGCTTTGGAAGCCATTGCTTCCAGTAAAGAAGGGTTAGTCCCTCCAACACTATGCCCGTGAAAATAAAGACGCGCGTGCTCACGTAAATAATTCAGTGCCGGCAGATTGTAAATCGGTCCTATAAACTGAATATTCTTATTGGATTGATATTTTTTTTGAAGTTTTTTCCCAAATTTATTTTCTGGATTTCCAACAACAATAAATGGTTGATTTACTGATGATTTCTCAAATCCATCCAATATGGTTTCAATATTGTTCTCGGGTTCCATACGAGCAATTAACATGGAGTATTCCCCTGATTTCAGTTTCAGTTTATAGAATAAGTCGCTATCTTGTTTTTGGTCATTATGCACTCCATAAGCAATGTATTCAGAAGTAATTCCAT
>JAGGWH010000034.1 GCA_021157585.1 Bacteroidales bacterium
AAAGTGTCTTTGCAGTTTTTCGACATTTTTCCGCCATCGACAAGTGCGCCTTCCAGATTTGCAAAACTTATATCGGCTTCACGTAAATAAGTCTTAACATCTTCCAATAAGGGAGTGCAATCTTCATTAGGGGGTAAATATTTTCTATGAGGGTAGGCTGTTCCTAACATAATATCACCAACACCGACTATTTTTATTTCTTGTTTCTCGTTTGTATTTGTGTTATCAATCAATTGCTGATTTTGCGCCATCGAGATTTGGCTCAAAAGCAAGAGTAGGAGCAGATGGTGAACTTTAAAAATGTTGATAACTTTTGTTTTATTTTTCATTTAAAAATATTTATACAATTGATAGTCAGGTAAATATATTTTTGACTGAAATAACTATTGTTAATAACTCTTGTTGATAACTGCATTTATGTATTTCGATACCTGATTTTTTAAGCTTTATTTTTGTAATAGTACACTGAACTAGGTCTGATTTTAAGGCAGACAGAACAATAATAAGAAAATATTTCTCAATAACCATTTAATATTGTAAGGATAAATGAATTTCAACGATTTATTTTCCCCTCAATATATGGTTTTTTTAAGAGTTAGTTCTTTGAGCACAGTTTGTACAGAAACAATATAAGTAGATACATTTACGAATCAAATGCTGTCTATTAAAAGATAACAATTGGTAGGTAGTTGTAACGGAAGTAAATTCGTTATTAATAGAAGAGAAAAAAATGAAAAAATGAAAAGATATATCCCCTTAATAATTAGTGCCTTTTTTTTGGTTAGCTCTGTTATGGGAGAGCCTTTAGGTTTTGATACTAATGAGCCAACTAATAAAAAGCAGGAGACTAAAAAGACTAAAAAGCAGGAGGTTGTACTTGAAAAGATAGAAAAACCTAAAGTTTCTGGTTTTAAAAAGTCAGCCGAAATTACCAGTTTTCCTTGGACGGAAGGCTTTGAAAACGGAGGAAGTATCCCTGCAGAGTGGTCTCAGGTTTATGTTTCGGGTTCTAATTTGGATTGGACCTTTATTTCCGGAAATGGAGGTACAGAACCGGCTTCTGCTAACTCAGGAACATATAATGCTTGTTTAAAGGATAGCGATTCATCGAGTGATGAAACAAAATTAATCAGTCCGGCGCTTAATTTCTCCACTGCAGCCTCTGCTGAACTTACTTTTTATATGCATATGGAGAGACGTAGAGTTAGAAGAACAAATTATCAGGATGTACTTAAAGTTTATTATAAAACATCGGCTTCGTCTTCATGGACATTACTTGAATCGTATACACGAAGGGAGCGAAATTGGAGACAAAAAACGATAAGTTTACCAAATATTAGTTCGGAATATTATATTGCTTTTGAAGGAAATGCAAAAGCCGGATATGGAGTTGTTATTGATGATGTTGAAGTCACTATTGTTGCAGCACCAACTCCACCAACTCCAATTACAAGTTTTCCGTGGACTGAGGATTTTGAGGATGCAGGCGCTGCTCCATCTGATTGGACAGAGTCGGTTGTTTCAGGATCGGCCAATTGGGCATATTATGCCGGAAATGATGATTCTAATCCGAGTACAGCACATACCGGTAGTTATAATGCTTGTTTAAGAGATTATGATTCGGGAACAGATAAATCAAAACTAATTACACCTCCTTTAGATTTTACAGGAATTAGTGCTGCAACATTAACTTTTTGGTATTATAACGAACTCTGGCCTAACGATCAGGATGAGTTTAAGATATTTTATAAAACTTCTTCAACAGGAAGTTGGACTCAAATAGGTTCAACCTATAATAATAGTATTAGTGAATGGACAGAAGAGCAATTGGATTTGCCTAATTTAAGTAGTGATTATTATATAGCTTTTGAAGGAAATGCACTTTATGGATATGGTGTATGTATTGATGATGTTACGGTTGCCGCCTTAGAGGCTCCCGTTGTTTATTTTGATGCCGATAATGTAAATCCCGAAATTGGTGAATCGGTACAATTTACCGATGCTTCAACCAATGATCCTATTTCTTGGACTTGGTCGTTTTCTCCAAATACCATAACTTATGTAAGTGGAAATTCAAACTCTCAAAATCCAATTGTAAGCTTTAACGCTGCAGGAACTTATGAAGTTACTCTTTCTGCAACTAATGCCACAGGAACAACCACGGAAACAAAGTCGAGTTATATTTATATTTCTGATGGTAGCTTTTATCCTAATGCTTTGCAGTTTAATGGTGTTGATGAATATGTAAGTATTGATAATTCCTCGAGTTTAAATACCGGAGGTCCTTACGCTGATAGAACAATAGAAGCTTGGTTTTATTGCGAGGATGTGAGTAATAGTTCAAAGAAGCAAGTGATTTTTGAAGAAGGAGATGCTAGCAGAGGATTCAATATTTATATCTACAATAGAAATCTTTATGTAGGTGGATGGAATGATGATGCTGCTGAGTCTAATTGGAGCGGCACTTGGTTGTCTACGGCTTTGGTATTCTCAAAAACATGGCATCATATTGCTCTTCGTTTAGAAGGGGGAACGGATACGCCAACGGCGGGTTCGTTTACAGGAATTTTAGATGGAATTGAATTTGACACCGGAGATGGTGCCAAAGTATATGCTCATACCGGAGGAACAAATATTGGACGTACTGCTAATACTAAGTTTCATGATGGAACTGATAATTCAACAGTGACTTATTTTGAAGGAATTATTGATGAACTCAGAATTTGGAATGAAGCTAGAAGTATAGAAGAAATACGGGGAAATATGTATCGTCAGTTAAGTTCTGATGTTATTGCATCAAGTTCAAATTTGGCTGCGTATTTTACTATGGATCATGCTGATGGAACAAACTTACGCGATTTTGCCGGTAATCTGAATGATGGTACACTTAATAATATGAGTAATTCCAATTGGATTACATCTACTGTTTTATATGATTTTCGCCAAAGCTTGGATTTTGATGGTGTTGATGACTATGTCTCACTTGGTAAGAGTGATAAACTTCAGCTTACAAATGCAATTACATTAGAAGCTTGGGTTTATCCCAGATCAATAAGTCAGTGGGGAGCTGTTTTTAGCAATTTGCAAAATAATGGAACTAGTGAATCCGGTTACGGAATGGTTTTAGATGGAGATAGTGAGGAAATTGTATGGTGGTTACAAACAGTTGGTGGTACAGCCGACGATGATGCTAATTATCCGCGTTTTACTCCAACATTAGATACCTGGCAACATATTGCTTGTACCTATAATGGGAGTGAAATGAAATTATATGTCGATGGTATTTTAGTTGAATCTAAAACACGTAATGGAGATATTGATTGGAGTAATTTACCTATCGAAGCCCGAATAGGTTCTTATATTGATGATGATGAAAATTATTATTTTGATGGACAAATTGATGATATCCGTATTTGGAAAAGAGCTTTAACAGCTAACCAAATAGCAGAAAGTATGACCAATCACCTCTGGGGTACCGAAGATAACTTAATAGCATATTATCGTTTCGATCAATTAAACGAAGGCGATCAAAATGTTTTATATAATATTAAAGGAGATTACAGCTCTAATAGCCACTCAGAAAATTTTGATACCTATAGTGTTGATACTTATGTTTCTACTATAGATGGTTGGGAAACATGGAGTGGTGGTTCTGGTACATCAGAAGATGCAAAAATAAAAAGTATCGAAGCTTATTCTTCATTATATTCCATGCAAATTCAAAATTCTAATGATATTATCTATAAATGTGGAGACTTAACGACAGGAATTCATTCGGTTAAGTTTGAAATATATGTTCCTTCCGGTAATTCCGGATATCTTAATATGGAACATTTTGATGCTCCAGGAACAGAATGGGCGGTCGATATTTTCTTCGATGATGCTGGAAACGGGAGTGTTAATGCTGAAGGGACTACTGATGCTGCAACTTTTTCATTTTCCAATGATGCGTGGCTTTCCGTAGAAATAGTTGTCAATTTAGATGATGATATAGCTTCATTTTATTTAAACAGCAGTTTAATTCATAGTTGGCAATGGAGTATTGATAATGGTGATGGCCGTAGTGGAACCAATCAATTGGGTTGTATAGATTTTTATGCCAACTCATTTGATGGTACAACACCACTGTATTATGTCGATGATTTTAGTGTAACACAAATAGATGCAGATGTTATAAATGGTTTATTGGTAAATATGGATCCTACATCAGACTGGGAAGATGCGGTAAATACTAATTTATGGACGGGAGTTAGTAATACAGACTGGGCAGTATCAACAAATTGGTTAAACGGTGGAGTTCCAATAAGTACTGATGTTGTTAGAATCGATCGTACCGAAACCGGTTATTATCCGATTTTAACATCAGATCAGGCTGTTGATAAACTAACAATTGCCAATGGAGCTTCCTTAGAAGTACAACTTAATAAGCAATTTGATATTAGTACAAGCTTGATAAATTACGGCAGCATTACAGTTGATGGTGTTATGAATGTATCAGGAATGTTAATAAACTACCAAGATTTTTATCTTTCAGGTGAGATGACAGTTGGTGGTAAACTAATTAATAATGGCGATTTTAATATTTTGTCTGATGAAAATGTTACCGGCTCTCTAATTGATAATGGTGAGGTAAGTGGTTATGGAGATTTTAGTGTACAACGTTATATGTCATCAACTGAAAAATGGCACTTAATTTCATCTCCGGTTAGTAATGCTTATTCTGAGGTTTTTCTCGACCGTTATTTAATGTCTTATAATGAGTCTAACGATAGCTGGAACAATATTTTATTATCTGATGTGCGTCTGCGCCAAATGGTAGGTTATGCTACTATCACTAACTCTTCTTCATCAAGCAACGACACTTATGTGTTTGAGGGAGATATAAATACCGGTAATTATACTTATACTTTATCGCATAGTGGAACTAGTGGCGATAATCAAAATTTTAATCTTATCGGGAATCCGTATCCTTCAAGTATCGACTGGGAAACAGTTAGCATTCCTGCGGATATGGATAATGCTATTTATTCGCTTAAACCTGATGGACAATATGCCTATTATGCTAATCGTATTTCTATTAATGGTGGAACGCAGATGATTGCTCCCGGACAAGGTTTCTGGGTACATGTAAAGTCAGGAACAGCAAGTTCCAGTTCAGTGAACTTAACATTTGACAATAGCTGCCGTTCGCATGTATTCAAAGATGAATTTTATAAAAGTTCTACAGGTGCAGAAAATGAATATCAGTTTAGTATGTTTGCTAGCAATGGTAAAATTTCTGACGAAACAGTTTTGATTTTCAATAATGCTACCATGCCTCAATTTGATAGTGATTATGATGCAATTAAGTTTTTAGCTTACGAACGTAATATCCCAAATATTTATTTTATTGGTGCTGATGATGAGCGTTTGGCAATTGATAATAGACCACAAACACCTACAATTGGGGTTGGCTTCTCAATGAATGAGAGTACTCGAGGGGTGACCATAAACGTTAAGGAAGCACCTAATTTTGCAGCCATTATTCTGGAAGATCTTTTTACGGGCGAAAAGACTGATTTGTTGAAAGATACATATACTTTTGATTATTCAACAACTGATGCAGCAAATCGTTTTAAATTGCATTTTAGCTTCCTTGGAACAGATGATATAGATACCGAAAATAATAATTTACAAATATATAGTAGTAAATCTGATTTAATCATTAATAGTCCTGATGGATTAAATAATCCTACTGTTCAGCTTTACGATATTCAAGGAAGGAAAGTGTTAGAAACAGCATTGGGATTTACGACACTTAAAAGAATTCCTCTAAATTTAGAAGCCGGAACATATATTGTAAGATTGATTATGCAAGAAGGTGTAATTAGCGAGAAAGTGTATTTACAGTAAATAATAAGATTTCAATTTCCATAGTCTCCATTCTTAATTGAGTGGAGGCTTTTTTATGATCATAAAGATCATTTGTAGAACTTTAACCCTAATTCCGACAGGCTCAATGCAAGCATCTCGACGAAGTACAGTCGTCTTTTCGGCGGAGCGAAGCG